>NZ_JAKKCS010000059.1:0-1365 GCF_021728075.1 Vibrio sp. D54
ATGAAGAGCGTTCAGATATCGAAATCTCTCCAAGAAGCGGTGAACTGATAGTCCACGAATTATTTATTTCTGAAGAAAAGTTAAAGCAAATTCCGTTATCTAATAGAGTAGCATTTCGAGTAAAAGGTGCTGAAACGGCGATGTTTTTTTGTGAAGAATTGTTTGATGTGATTGACTTTATGGCAGAATTTGACTCTTTGAGAAAAGCTAAGATTAGCACTGATGACCTTGCTCCAAAGTTTTGAGGCTTAAAATGAAAGAACAATATCATTTACTAACTAAACAAGACCTAGGTAACTTCCCGTTCCAACAAAGCCCTAAGCCAATTGTGCCAGTAGAGCCAGATTTGCTTTTGGAAATGACCTTTTCTCCAAAGCTATTTATCATCAGTGATATAGCGTCAAAAGTAGAGAAACTGGTCGTACATGGAGTAGAGTGGTTAGACGCTCGCGTGGATTGTTCTCCAAGCCAGCCATCTGATGATGAAATTAAAGTTTACGTAGATTATCGTATGCCTTACATCCATCAAACTTATAAATTGACGGATAAAGAAAAACAATATGGTAAGTTGAACTGGTTAGATATCGAGTCAACAGAGTTTGACTTCTCTAAATTAGAAAATATTCCCTTAGAGGAACGATTAATATTTAAACTAGAAGAAGATTTTGGCTTAGTTTTCATTCACCAAAGTGTGATTGACCTTCTTAAGAAAGACGTCAAAGACGTTTGGGTAAGGGATGTATAATAAGCGCCGAAAGGCGCTTTTTTTCATTTGGCACCATATTTAAATAGTAGTTCAAGCGAATGCAACGCCCTCAGATGTTTGTTTAACGAAGGTCGGCAAGCCGATCGTTCCTATCCCTTATGGCAACAATGCTAAATCAGCAGACCTTGCTGGTGGGACTACGACGGTCTCTATGGATGGTGGCAACAGTGTCGCAATTAAAGGCAGTACGTTTTCAAAAAGTACCGGTGATGCGGGCGGCGATAAAAAAGGCGTCGCATCCGGCACGATAGAAGCCGAAGCAAAATTCATTTCAGCCTCACCAACGGTTAAGTTTGAAGGCAAGGGCGTATGTCGTCTGTCTGACCAAATGACCATGAACAAAGCCAATACCATGTGTCTTGGTGGCGCTCAAAACCCATCGGTTTCTGTTACGGAAGATCAGGAAGGGACGTATACGGTTGATTTGTACCTCTCTTACTCAGACGGTGAACCCGTTCAAGGCGCAACTTATACTCTCACAGATCAATCTGGCGCGGTGTTTGAAGGAACTCTCGACAACAACGGTAAAGCATCGGTTGGTGGCGTTGCTCCGGGTGAGTTTGCCATAGAGTACGGCGAGGACAGCCGTGATTTTATGC
>NZ_JAKKCS010000006.1:0-180944 GCF_021728075.1 Vibrio sp. D54
GGGCTTGGATGGAAAACGCCCTTATTAACGCCTTATCGGGTCTGGGGTTTTCGTCCGAGTCGCTGGTCATGTTTGTGCTTATCGGCATGAATCTGAAGTACCAAATCGCCATCAATAAACAGCTTACCCAAGGGCTGCAAGATGTACGCGAAAGCGTGTTGGTGCTCACGGCCAAACAGACAGATTAAAGAGTATTTATCATGACAGATTCAGTTAAACCGCTTCCAACGGGAAGCACGGATAAAAAAGTCGAGCACATTGCCGACTACCTAGAGCGCGCCATGGCAGAAGTGGCGCTTGCTGGCAATGCGCCTGACAACCTATTGCGAAATCCAAGCTTTGCGGAGTATTACAGCGCAACGCTTTCGAATGATATTTTGTATGGCCACGCGGTAGACAAAGCCAAATCTTTTAACTTCATGAAAGGCATTGCAAAACCTATTTGTCCATCGTGGAGCATTGAGGTTCAACACGGCGGCAGTATCAGTTATTGCAAAGTGAAATCCGGCCGATATAGCAAAGCCGACCTACACCAAAACAAGGATGGTAATGCCGTTATGTTTGGTGGTCTTGGTATGACGGGTAACGGTGCCAATGCGGTGTTGTTCCAAGAGTTTGATACACCAACGTTGATTGAAGATGGTGAGCAAAACTACTACGCCTATGTGCGCTGCTGTCAGGCAGGTGGCCCGCAAAAGATTCGCTTTGGTATTTGTGATTTGGACGGAGACGGCAACGCAACCAGTATCCGAGCGTCACGCACCGTTGAACTTCCGGCGGGCTTGTACGACGTGAAAGAGTTCTGGCTTGAAATCCCAAGTCTGGCCGAAGGTGGCGCGACCATTAACTATCGTAAACGTGCGTTTTTCATCGAAAGCGCCGCGCGGGGTGTGTTGTCCGTGGAAGGTACAGGGGTGTACTACGGCAAAGCCGGACAAGTGCCAAAACTCAATTACACCAATCAAGGTATCGGGAAAGAGTTCATTATCACCAAGAAGTTCTCAAAAGCAGACCCAACCTTTTTCCTACCTTGCGTTGAGGGCTGTTACCCAATTGATAAACACCTGTCGTTTATCATCATGGGCAACCAAGGCTTTGAGTTTGAATTCCAAGCGCGAGACACCGATTTCAGCTTGGGCGATGATGGCACCGTCACGATGTCGAACATTGGCATGGTGAGTTCAACGGCAAATGCGCAGGTTCGCGGCTTCTTTAGCCAAAACCTATACATGAACTTTTTCGATGTCGCGCCGCCGCTAGTGTGAGGAATAAAACAAAGCCACGGTAAAAAAACCGAACCTTCGCAATAAGGTTCGGTTTTTCGTCAGAATTCATGGTAATTTATCTGCTAAGTAACTGAATGGATTTGAGATTATGAAGGCTTTCTTTGTTGGCGCTTACAAATGGATAGGAATGTTTTGCGAGTGGTCATTTCATCATAAAACCCATGCTGAAAGCTGGCGTAAAGCTGGCGTATTTTTCCTTACTTTAGGTGCTGTCACGTTTATGCAACTCACATTGGTTCTTATGCCGATGGAAAAGGAAGGGAAGTTCAACCTCTATGAAGCAGAAAGAATTGAACAGGTTGATATAAAAAACATTCTCGAATATGAGTGTAAGTTGGACAGCAAGGCGTATACGCAGTGTTCGAGAGCAAAATACCATTTAAAGAACGTAAACGTTCTTTTGCCGATATTTGGAAATGTAAGTATCGCAGCTATCTCACTTGGTACAATCTTTCTGTTCCTTTATATACTCGGTTGTTTAGAGAAAAAGCCTGAAGAGTTTGCATCTTGGGTTTCCGAGCATCATAAAGATACGAGCAAAAATACATCCCTGCATGAAAGCAGTGATAGAAAGGATGATGTTCAACGACAAATATCAAATGATAGCTAATGACGATTTACACAGCGAGTAGGGAGCCGATACTTTTGGCGGGTTGATTGACCTCGACAGGCTTCAAATGAATGCCACCAAAGCAGAAGCCTAAAAAGCCGAACCCTTAGCGATGGGGTTCGGCTTTTTTGATGCCATTAACGTTAAACAAAATGCATGTGTGTTATGTTGCATTTAAATAAATAAAGGGCATGAGCTACCCAAAATGAGCAAACAAAAAGAAAATAAGCATGGCTTGAAACGTTATATTCCACAAGATATTAGACAGAAAATTAGAAAAGACGCGGGTTACGGATGTGTCATCTGTGGTTCTATGTTTTGTGACTATGAGCATATTGAGCCAGAATTTAATAATGCACATGAGCACAACCCTGAACATATGACCCTGTTGTGTGGTGGTTGCCATCATCATGTCACTGGGAAAAGGAAATCCAAAAAAACAGTTTGGAAGGCAAAAAGTGATCCTTTTGCTCTAAAGCATGGTTATGTAAGAGAGGGTTTAGAATCCAGCGGGGATGACATTGTCCTGCTAGGAAATAATACAATCGAATTTACTCAAGTTGCCGTTGAAATATATGGTAAACCAATCTTATGGTTTGAATATCCAATGGAGCAAGATGAGCCAGTATTAGTAAATGCCATATTCTCTGATAAGGATGGAGAGAAGATTGCTTTTATCAACCGAAATCAGTTCACGGCCGTAGTTGGAGAAGCGGACATCAAGTCTGAAGGAACTACAATCGAGTTTAGACCAAAACCAAGAGAGATCTCTTTGGTTTTAAATATTGAAGCTGATAAACCTCTATCAATAGAAAGATTGGCGATGTCTGAGAAAGGTACGTCAATTCAAATACTTAATGACAAAAAAATGCTGATTAAGCAAGGTGATTCGACCTTGTCTTTGAGTCAATCGACTATTAGCAACTGCGGTGGTGGCTTTGCATTTGGTGGAATACCATCTACACGAAATCTTGCATTAGGAACTATAAAAAGAATAGAGCTCGCTTATAAGATTGCTAGAAATGGCGCTAACTTTATTGACGTTACTGGCACTAATTTAGGATGGTTGATTGGCAACTTTATACTGAACAAGCAATACGATATTGTTGGCGTTATTGAAGAGAAAAAAGAAACAACATCTGTTTTTGATATTACCGGAGAGTTTCTTGGTTACTTAGTTTCAGACCTGTCGCGCAATTTGCACAGTGCAGAAATGCCCGAGCCTGAATATGAAACCTATGAGCCCATTTGGCTAACTCCCATTTCAGAAGCATGCAAGTTTATACGCAAAACTAAATCTACAGATGTTTCGTTTCGGATGTTTGGAAAGTCTCTTGGTCTGAGGAGGCGAAGAGCACAAAGCGACACTCTAGATGCGACACGACAACACGCACAAGAGCAAATAACAACATCGGAACCAGAAAGGCGAGTTGAGGTAGACGACCCGATTATCCTTGGGGATAAAGTAACAATAAACTTTGAAGGTTTCATTGATGGCGAGCCGTTCGAGGGAGGAAAAGCAGAGAATTTCCCAGTCGAAATTGGTTCGAATAGAATGATAGATGGCTTCGAAAATGGCCTGATTGGTGCGAGGACTGGAGACTCCATTAACTTGAACTTGGTTTTTCCGGAGTCTTATCACGCAGAGAATTTAAAAGGGAAATCTGCAACATTTGTCACCAAAATTATAAAGGTGCAAAGAGTAGCTTAGCGCTTGGCTTTGCTCGGAATCCATTCGGCGGCTTTCATTCGACGGCCGCCACGAAACGGCAACAGATTTTCCTTAGCAGGATAAACCTTGGGATATTCAAAATGTCCGTACATTTCTACAAACTGACGATGTTCGTCACGCCAGAACACAAAGCTTTCCAATTCTTTAGGGCTGAACTCACGACCGGATGGTGTGATTAACACAGCACGTTGCTCACAAACTCGAAACCCAGACCAACGAATGTCATTAGGCAAATAACCAAGCGATTTAATGAGTAGAAGTTTTTCCGCCATTGGATTCACCGGAACCGTGCCATCGAGCCAACGGGTAATCGTCGGTTTAGACACATGAAAATATTCAGCGCCTTGCTTGATGGAGGTAAACTCACGCCAAAAGAGTGTGCGGAATGATTCGTGAAACATGACAACGCTCGCATATTGAATAACTGACTAAAAATATTTTTCTTGTTGTTTTGGGCGTTACCGAACACAACATTATGTGGCGGTCAGGGTTTTAGTGGTTTTTCGTTGATTGCACAAAACTAACGTCACGAATAGTACAAGTAACTTGCGTTATGGAAATCGACAAAATAAAAAATTACGGCTTGGTTATCAGACACTTATGAAACGCTTAATCAAAGAGTTAGCCTTTGTTAACAAATCACCCCTCAGTACGCATTATGTATATTATGTTAAATTGTATATCGCCGTACGCTAAATGCTGTCTGAGGATGCTCCTATTCCCCTGCAGATTTTAAATCTAAGGGCCTTACTGTGAGCATTAAACATAATGGTTATTTACCATAAAATAGCTAATATCGATCTATCAATCTACGATTGCTTGCTCTTCAATTAGCAACTTATAAAAAATGGCGTCTATTTCTTTAGACGCCATTTTTGTTTACTGGAAATATTAAATTAGCCACCGGCTAATTTGACTGTCATGCCTTTCTTTTCAAGATGTGCCTTGATCTTGTCTCTAGCATCACCTTGAATCTCGATATTGCCATCTTTTACAGAGCCACCACAGCCACAGACTTTTTTGAGTTCTGCCGCTAATAACTTTAAAGGTGCATCATCCAAGTCTAAACCTGTAACAATGCATACGCCTTTACCTTTACGGCCTTTCGTTTGGCGCTGAATCCGAACAACACCATCGCCTTTAGGGCGAGATACTTTTTCTTCTTCCGGTTTAATTCGACCGGTTTCTGTTGAATATACCAGAGTCATTCTATTGTTTCTTTTGTTGTTGAGCTTGCATCGCTTTTTGCTTTGCAACCAAATAAGCTTCGATATGGCGTTGAATAGCGGCTTTACTGCCCTTAATCAGTTTACCATTAAACATACAGTACCAAGAGTTAGGTTGGCCTGTATCGTTTTGAATAGTATAGCCGTTAAAGACCTCTGATTTTGCAACACCAGTTTGCTGCACTCTTTGTCCGAGTGAAGCAAACTCTTTGGGATCAATAATCGATGCGGTGTCACACCACCAATCAATGCTTTTCTTTACCGCCGTCAAACTGCCCTGTAAAACGTGGTTCTTGATTTTAACCTTCCAAACACTGCCATCTGATCCGACTGACTGCAGGTTAAAACCTCTATAATTTGAAATCGCCATACCACTGAGTCATCTGTTTAATGCGTTGATATAATCATAATTGCTACTGAGCAATATTCAAATACGGCTTGAATAATCCTTGCTCTAGAAAACAACTTGTATCATAAAACGCGTCTCGATAACGTTAATCACTTTGCACTGTTTATACAATCTTCCAAGAACTCATGAAATTTGTGCCCGTTGTTTTGAAGCATTTTAGGGAACATTGAGATCGGAGTCATTCCTGGAAATGTGTTTACTTCGTTTAAGTAAATCTCATCATCTTCCGTTAGGAAAAAGTCGATACGAGATAAATGACGAAGATTCATTTGTCTAAATACCGTCTCTGACGCGTGTTGGATGGAATCTAATTGTACTTGAGTTAGATTCTTCGCCTCAACTTCTGTGAGCGAGTGACTTGAACTGCTGTACTTTTCATCGTATGAGTAAAAAGCACCATCAGGCGCGATGACCTCGCCTGGCTTAGTGATATGTAGTTGGCCATTCATCTCATATGCAGCAACTTCAAGTTCTCGAGGTTTTACTGCTTTCTCAACCAACACTTGGTCAGAAAACCCAAAAGCATCATTTACTGCATTAGAAAGCTTGTCTTTTTCTGTGACACTGTAACAGCCAACGGAAGAGCCTTGGCGAGCGGCTTTAACAAAAACTTTTCCCCACTTTTCAAAGGCTTTATGAGCTTGAACGTGAGCTTCTTCATCGTTTCGCGTTAAGAATAAGTATGGCGTATTGGGTATGCCGATAGCGTCGTACCAAAGCTTAGATGTGATTTTATTGAAACTATTGCTACTCGCTTCTGGCCCGCAGCCAAGATAAGGAATACCTGCGATTTCAAACAGAGATTGAATGTCGCCTGTTTCGCCAGGAAAACCATGTATACAAGGCACGATGAAATCAATGGTTTGATTAGATTCACTTGAGCACAACTGCTTGGTATTGAGATCCAAGTAAACCAACTCACCTTGGTTGGTCATCCAACCTTCGTTTTTTATTTCTACGCGTGTAACGTGAACGTCTTCAATAAGATTTAGTTGTTGTTCGACAAAGTTTGCAGACAATAATGAAATCTCGTGCTCAGAAGAGCCACCGCCGCATAGTAAAAGAATATTTTTAATCATGAATCCATCTTTCCGTGACCTACAAAAGATACTATTTATTATGATAAACCTTTGAAGTGTGACGTACAGTAATTTTAATGTGAGGAATGTTGTTCGAATAGGATTTGAGCAAATAAATAAGGGAGCTATTCGCTCCCTTATTTGATGTGTTAATTTAATTTGTTAAGCGTTGGGTAAGCTGAGTTTTTGATTGCATCAATGCTTTTAACAAATGGTCTTAACTGCTGAAATTGAGCTGGCAAAGTCGAAATCGCTTGCTTGGCTTCTGCGCTTGTTGCGTAGTCTCCGTATAAAACTGAGAACCACTTAGTACCGTTGACGACTTTGTAGTTTTCCCAAATTGGCTGACCGTTCTGTGGCAGCTTATTTGCAAACTGATCGACTTTAGCTTGGCTACCCACAGCTGCGACTTGAATGGTATAGCCGAATCGTTGAATGCCAGCTTGCTTTTTACTTGGTGGTACGATCTTAACTGGCTTCGCCTGCTCTTTTGGCGTTAGCTTGACTACTTTCTTTTCTTCAGGCTTTGCCGTCATTTTCACAACAGTTGGTTGTACGTCTTTTTCTACTACAGCGTTTTCAGACGCCATAATTGGTTTAGAGATACGATCTGATTTGTAGTCCTCTCGGTAACTTTCTGAGGTCACATCCGTGATGTAAGTTTCAGATGCACAAGCAGAAAGCAGAACTGACAAGCCGATGATTGCGATTTTTTTCATGAAGTAACAAATGCTCTGGATAAATATTACGATAAATCATGCCGATAGCAGGGCCGTTTATCAAGCATCAAATACAATAATCTGTGATTTTGATGTGATGAATAACACAAACTCCATAAGCATCGTACACATTTTCTGCAATGTCTGGTCTGAAGATGTTTTATCAGTAAATTATTCGTTTATGATTGATATGAAACCGAGAAGCCAACGTGACTTACAAACGGCTAGGAGTCAGCATGAATAAACTACATAAACTCTTTAAACCCAACTCTGTGGCCGTTATTGGGGCATCTCAAAAAGCATTGCGAGCAGGACATGTTGTGATGCGCAACCTTCTACAAAGTGGATTTGGTGGCGCGATTATGCCAGTAACGCCGCGATATAAAGCCGTATCTGGCGTGATCGCTTACCCTGATGTAGCTTCCCTGCCCTATACGCCAGATATTGCAATTTTGTGTACGAACGTTTCACGTAACGAGCAATTGCTTAAAGAGCTAGATGAGAGAGGCACACCGTTTGCGATTGTTATCTCTGATGACCCTAAGCCTTTAGATATCTCATCATTGAACATTCGAGTTTTAGGCCCAAACAGCTTAGGTATCATTCTTCCTTGGCACAATTTTAACTGCACGTTTTCCCCTGTTGCAGCTAAACCCGGAAAAATTGCTTTCATCTCACAATCCGCGGCGGTTTGTACCACGGTTTTAGACTGGGCAAATGATAAGAACATTGGTTTTTCTTCGTTCATTTCGATTGGGCGCGGACAAGATATCGATTTTGCAGATTTGCTCGACTATTTGAGTATGGATGGAAACACTGAAGCTATTCTGCTTTATGTTGATAATATCCAAGACGCTCGCCGATTTATGTCTGCTGCGCGCGCCGCTTCACGTAACCGACGTATATTGGTGCTAAAAGCGGGTCGCTCTAAAGAGATGAATACTTTTGAGCATCAAGACGGAGATACACTTGACGTAATTTACGATTCTGCTATTCGCAGAACTGGTATGTTACGAGTCAGCAATACGCATGAGCTTTTTGCCGCGGTAGAAACACTCACGCATTCTGTGCCACTTCGTGGAGAGCGTTTAGCGATCATCACCAATGGCGGCGGCCCTGCTGTTATGTCCGTTGATACTTTGATTGAACGTGGTGGCCAACTCGCAACGCTTGATGACGCTTCCATTGAGCAATTACAAGCAGTACTTCCATCCAACTGGCGTGCTCGAAATCCAATTGATCTGTCTGGTGACGCAACCCAAAAACGCTATATTGATACCATTAACGCACTGATGAATAACGACTGTGCAGATGCGATATTGATTATGCATAGTCCTTCTGCTGTTTCTGATCCTCTTGAAACTGCTCAAGCCGTTATTAATGCAATCAAATCTCACCCTCGGCATAAGCATTTTAATATCTTGACCAACTGGTCAGGAGAACAAACGTCGAGAGAAGCGCGACTGGCATTTACTCAAGCAGGTATTCCAACCTATAGAACACCTGAAAGTGCGGTTGTAGCATACATGCACTTGGTCGAATACAGACGAAACCAGAAACAACTAATGGAAACGCCAACGACGGCAGAGCCATTACATTCTGGAAGTGTGAGTTCAGCAAAAGAGTGGGCAAATGAACGACTACTGGATAAAAATACAGTCACCTTAGATACGCATCAAACCAGCCCATTATTTAAGCTGTTCGGGTTTAACGTTTTGCCTACGTGGATTGCATCTGACGACATTGAAGCTGTTCATATGGCAGAAAATATTGGATATCCTGTTGCGGTAAAATTGCGTTCTCCTGACATTCCTCATAAATCGGATGTTCACGGTGTTGCTCTAAATTTAAGAAACAGTCGAGAAGTTTCCAACGCAGCGCTATCCATTTTAGATACCGTAAAGCTCAGTTACCCTTCCGCCAATGTACATGGGCTGTTAGTACAAGGGATGGCAAAGCTCGGCAGCGCTGAAGAGCTACGGATTAGTATTGCAGTAGATAAAGTCTTTGGACCAGTGATCTTGCTTGGTCAAGGCGGCTCTGAGTGGAATATCGCCCAAGATGCCGTCGCTGCACTTCCTCCTTTGAACATGACGCTTGCGCGCTACCTTGTCGTTGTTGCCCTAAAGTCTGGAAAGATTCGCCTGCAGAAACACAAAGATGCGCTCGATATTACTGAGTTGTCGAAGTTCTTGGTTCGTATCTCCCAAATGGCAGTTGAGTTACCAGAAATACAAAAACTGGATATCCATCCAGTACTAGTGTCCGGAAGCGATTTAACTATCCTTGATGCAGATGTCACACTGTGTAAATACGAAGGAGACGCCCAAAAACGGCTAGCGATTCGCCCTTTCCCGGCAGAGTTTGTCGAAACTGTAACGCTTCGAGATGGCCAACCTATCCTGCTTCGTCCTATCTTGCCTGAGGATGAGCCGCTACATGCTCAATTCATTAATAGCGTATCGAAAGAAGATCTCTATAAACGTTTCTTTTCTGAAGTTGGAGAGTTCAACCATGAGGCTTTGGCAAACTTTACTCAAATCGACTACGACCGCGAAATGGCGTTTGTTGCGGTAGCGTTTAATACTGACGGACCGTCTATCATAGGGGTAGCCCGCGCATTGATTACACCAGACAATAGTGACGCTGAGTTTGCTATTTTGGTTCGTTCAGATTTGAAAGGAAAAGGTTTAGGCAAAGTGCTGATGCAGAAAATAATCAGCTATTGCAAAGTTAAAGGCACAAAGCAAATGTCTGGAATGACCATGCCAACAAACAGAGGAATGTTGATGTTGGCTCAGAACTTGGGGTTTGAGATCGATGTCCAGTTTGCAGACGGTACGGCAGATATGGTGCTCCCTTTAAATTGAAAAGCTCAGCATTAGCGATGACTTTTACTTCTTACATTCGATAATCAATGGGAATTTAAGAAGTAAAAGTTACGTTGTTACTTTAGTTTCCAATTCTTTTTTAAGTACTGAATACACCAGGATTTTGCCTCACCCATAGTGTTCCGGCGCCATGCCAAAATAATATCCATCGGCTGTTCTTCAGTGCCTTCGATTCGTTTCAATACACCACTATCAATAAGAGGTTGCGCAATTTGGCTTGGTAATGTACCAATGCCTAAACCTGCAGTTAGCGCTTCTACTTTTGCCGTAAAGTTGGTGACAGTCAAGCGAGGCTGTTTTTGAATAATATTAATTGAGAGCGCTGGTTGCTCACGTGCGGTATCTGCAATAGCAATGATCCGATACTTTTCTCGCGCTGCTTCATCAAACTTACCACTACGCTTGTGAACATAGTGATCAGCGGAAGCTACCCAGTACATACTCATTTTACCAATTTTTTCTGACTTAACTTCTTGAGGAAGCGTATCCAGTGATGGGCAAATCAGTAAATCAGCTCTCCCCGTGTTCAACGACTCCCAGCTACCAGCCAGAATCTCCTCTTGCAGCCTGACTCGAGTTGAGCTGACCTCGGCCAACGCATCAACCATCGGGAAAAAATTGGATATAGGAATAATGCCATCAAAGGCAATGGTAATATCCAGTTCCCAACCATTCGCCAATAACGTTGCATCGTTCACTAACTTTTCACTGGCTTGTAAAATGGCTCTTCCTCTTTCAAGAATAAGCTTACCTGCTTCAGTAAAATGGGCTTTGTGACCAGAGCGATCGAAGATAATAATGTCTAAATCTTGCTCGAGTTTCTGGATTTGATAGCTCAGCGATGACGGGGCTCTGTCTAACTCATTCGCAGCAGCAGCAAAACTCCCTCTTCGATCAATAGCATCTAGAATATGGAGTGCTTCTAACGTAATTGGACTCTGCACATGGCCTCTCTTAATGTGATACCCATCACATTCGTTGTATTTGGATGAACTTATCAAGAACTAACGACAAATAATATAACATATTGATAACTAAAGACTAGGAATGCTCATAGCCAAAGAAGAAGATTCAATACAAACCAATAAATGACAATGGTAATGATAGTAATTACCATTTAGATCCATTAATATCCGCGTGTTGTTACCTATTATGGATCTAAGGTATTGAAGCCAATGTATAAAAAATCAATTTTGTCAGCCTCCATTTTAGTTGCCCTTTCCCATACTGCTTATGCGGAAGAAGCTTCTAAATTTGAAGAAGTCGTTGTGTCGGCCACCCGTACCAACCAAACCATAAACACTGTTGCTGCTTCTGTTGCAGTTGTATCAGAGAAAGACATCGAAGAAAACATGGTAAAGGACTTGAATGACCTATTCGAGTATACGCCAGGTGTTACTGTTAATGGCACTCAACGCCAAGGCGTTCAAAGTATTAACATTCGCGGGATGGAAGGTAAACGAGTTAAAATCTTAGTAGACGGTGCATCTCAACCAGGTGTATTCAGCGGTGGACCATATTCGTTTATCAATTCTAGTGCCGTTACTGTCGACCCCGATATGCTAAAGAGTGTCGAAATTGTTAAAGGAGCAGCTTCTAGCCTACATGGTAGTGATGCAATTGGCGGTGTTGTCGCATTCGAAACAAAAGATCCGAAGGATTTCCTCAAAGATGGTAAAGACTTTGGTGGTCAAGCTAAACTCTCTTATTCATCGGAAGATAACTCTTTTAGTGAGCATGTAGCTTTAGCAAAGCGTTTCGGTAATACAGAAGCACTTATAGCCTTTACACGCCGTGATGGTGCAGAGCTACAAAATTTCTCTAAGGCGCCTTACGATAACTATTCTGTGGACAACCAAGATTATTACAAAAACGATCTATTGGTAAAACTTCAATCTCAATTGAATGACGCTCATCGCTTGGAGTTCTTGGGAGAAGTTATTTACAACGAGACTGACTCAGAGATCGCACATAAAAGTTACAAAAACTTCAACGCTGAAGACACAACCAAGCAAAATCGCATTGGGCTCAAGCACATTTGGTTTGCAGATGCAGCTATCTCGGATACGATCACGTCCAAGCTTACATGGATTGGTAAAGAAGAAAACGGCGTGTCTAATCGCTTTATCGAAGCCAGCCCTGGTTACCCACCTTACGTACCGCCTAGTGGTGACAACCAACAGAAAAAAGATTACGAATATACTGAAGACAAATTTGAATTCGAAACTCAGTTAGATAAAGAGATTCAAAATCACTATATCGTTTACGGAATATCGTACAAACATAGTGACATCAGTAATACCAATCGCGAGTTTAATTCCGATCCTGGCACGCCAGATACTGTTTACGTTTACACACCGGATGCAAAAGACGAAAGCTTTGGTTTATTCTTGCAAGATGAAATTTCGCTTCTTAATGACAAGCTAATTCTGACTCCAGGTGTGCGTTACGATTACTTCTCTACTAATCCTTCAAATACTTCTGAAGAGTCATTCGAGAAGTTTAGCGACTCTGCATTAACTGGTCGTTTAGGAGCAACTTACTCTGTATCGCAACCTGGCACGATCTTCGCGCAAGTGAGCCAAGGGTTCCGAGCGCCATCGTTCAACGAGCTTTACTACACCTACGATAATCTGGCTCATGGCTATACCAACCGCCCTAACCCAAATTTGGGATCTGAAAAGAGTTTGTCTTATGAGCTTGGTTACCGTCATAACACTGCAGCGTCTGCAACTGAAGTAGCGTTCTACTACAGTGATTACAGTGACTTTATTGAGCAAACGTCATCAAACAATGGTGGTTTAACTGAATTCACAAATATCAATATTAGTGAAGCAAACATTAAAGGGGTTGAGCTCTCTAACCGTCTTGATTGGCATGCCATTGCTGGTCTTCCATCAGGCGTGACAACTCGCTTCGTTGCAGCATACACAGAAGGTGAAGATGGTGATGGTAATCCTTTGAACAGTGTAAACCCATGGAATGCCGTAGCTGCTGTAAATTACGATTCACCAAATGCACTTTGGGGGACAAGCCTAAAAGTAAACTACACGGCTAAGAAATCGAACAGTGATATCAACTCTGATGGTGATAAAGGCGGAATCAAAGACCAAGTTGCTTTGCCGTCTGCGACAGTCGTTGACTTAACGGCGTACTACAAACCAATGAAAGATATAACCATTCGTGCTGGTGTTATGAATCTAACGAATGAAGAATACCATCTTTGGAACGATGTTCGCGGTAAGACTGAGTTAAGTCGAGACAAAACGCAAGCTGAGCGTAATTATAACATTAGTGTTAAATACGAGTTCTAAACCTTAAAAACACAAAAGCCAGCGTAATGCTGGCTTTTTTTATGGCTTTCATTTCAAAAATGTAAAGAAAAGTATGAAAAATGAAAGTTTACTGTTTTGCCATCTCTTTTTTCACCATTACTGCTGCTGCAATGATGAAAGTGATGATCAGACCGAGTTCCATGAACTACCCCAATAGCTATGAGAAAATTTATAACCCAAATTAAGAGTCGGGCATAGTTTAACAGCTCTATATATACTTGCTACCTTTTAACCAGTAATTTACGATTTTTTCCGATTTGGATCAAAAAAGACGCAATCACGCGCCTTTTTGTTACTATTATGTAAATTAAAGATTAGGCATCTGGATAACCTTGAGGGTTAGTAGACTGCCAGCGCCATGTATCGCCAGTCATTTCTTCTAGAGTGCGAGTTGCTTTCCAACCTAACTCATTCATCGCTTTTGATGGATCCGCCCAACACTCTGCAATATCACCTGGACGACGCTCAACAAGTTGGTATGGGACATCTTTACCACTTGCGGCTTCAAATGCTTTCACCATGTCCAGTACACTGTAGCCGTTACCAGTACCGAGGTTATAGATATGAAGGCCAGCTTTGCTACCTACTTTTTCTAATGCAGCAACGTGACCATCGGATAAGTCCATTACATGAATATAATCACGTACGCCTGTGCCATCTTTGGTCGGATAATCACTACCAAACACAGAAAGGAACTCTCTTCGCCCTACCGCAACTTGAGAAACAAACGGCATTAAGTTGTTTGGAATACCTTGAGGATCTTCACCTAGCTCGCCTGTTGGATGTGAACCTACCGGGTTAAAGTAACGAAGAAGTGTAATGCTCCAGTCAGGGTTCGCATTTTGGAAGTCGGTTAAACACTCTTCCACCATTAACTTGCTGCGACCATATGGGTTAGTTGCGCTAGTTGGAAAGTCCTCAGTGATGGGTACAGATGCAGGATCACCGTATACAGTCGCTGATGAACTAAATACCAACGATTTAACTCCGGCTTCGCGCATTGCATCAACCAATACTAAAGTGCCATTAACGTTGTTGTCGTAATACTCTAGAGGTTTTGCTACAGACTCACCGACGGCCTTTAAACCTGCAAAATGGATAACAGCTTCAATATTGTGCGACTTTAGTGCTTCTACCATCGCCAATTTATCTCTGATATCGGCTTGAATGAAGGTTGGCTTTACACCACATACCTTTTCAATTCGATCTAATACCGTAGATTTACTGTTGTACAGGTTGTCTAGAATCACTGGCGTCATGCCAGCTTCGATCATTTGAATACACGTATGACTACCGATATAGCCCATACCACCCGTAACGAGTACTTTCATTTTATTATTCCTTCTGACGCGAATTGGGTTAGTTTAAAGCTTTGACGTTACGATTTAAACTGTCTCTTGTAATTCGCATCCCATTAATATTGCTTGGCCTTTTCCGGCTTTCTTTGCTTGATACATTGCCGTATCCGCACTTTTTAAAACTCGAGTAGCATCGCGCTCATTTACGCCGACTAATTTTACGCCGATACTAACGCCAACTTTGAGTAAGTGACCTTTGTACTCAATTGGAGCACATATGCTCTCGAGCAACTGTTCTGCTATTCGGGTGACCACTTTTTGATTGGCGGGATTTACCAACATGACAAATTCATCACCAGAAAGTCTTGCGATTAAATCACTATGTCTCGTCGCAGATGTTAGACGCTCGGAAACTTTTTTCAAAACTTCATCACCTGCATCATGACCGTAGGTATCGTTAACTTCTTTAAATCCATCCAGATCGAGGTACAAAACTGCAAATTCGTCACGCAAGTATCCAGAGCGTTGTACTAGTTGTTCCAACTCTAAATGGAACTTAGATCGATTGGCTAACCCCGTTAAAGCATCGTGATGAGCTAAATGCTCCAATCGTTCCATCTCTTTTGCGCCGGAAAGGTCGGTAAGAACAATAACCAGATCATAGAAACCATAGTCTTCACACTTAACGATACGATTGACTCGAGCAAACATCGGTACAAACTGACCAATATGGTTCTTCTCGATAACTTCACCTTGCCAAACGCCATAATTTTCTATCGACTCGATGATACTAGGCATCATTTCCTGTAACTTGCGCCACTTTAGCGTTTGGATGAATGACTTCCCAATAAGCTGATCCACCTCTAAGCCGACTAACTTAGTGACGGCAGGGTTTGCCATTGTAATGACACCGCGATGATTAAGAACAATGAGACCGTCTTGGCTGCTTTCAAAAACACGTCCCGCAACACGTTGCCGGTTTATGGCTTCTTCAATTTCGGTGATATCTTGAATCGAAAACAGTAAGTATTCATGTGTCGAGAGGCGACGACTGGTTAGGCTCAACTGCTGTTCGTTATCTGCATTTTTGAGGTGAATATCATCGCACTCTAGGCCTCGACTCAGGATCTGACTCAGCTCATTCGGTGTTTTAGTTTTAATTAGATCACGAATATTGGCATATTTAAGTTCATCTATTTTTTTCTGAAATATTTGCTGGGTCGCCGTATTACAATGAATAACACGTCCGGAATTGTCTGTAATAACTAATGCATGCTGAACAGATTCGATAACCTCTTCTGAAAATGCGCGCTTTTGTTCTAGTGTGTCTAGCGAATGTTGCCGCTGCTTCTCACGTACTGTTAACCTATTCATCATTTGATTGAAAGAGCTCGCGAGGTCTCCAATTTCATCCTTGGCGTAATAGCGAGCTTGATTTTCCGTGTTTCGTCCGTGTGTCACATTCTCTATTACGCGGTTGAGTTCCATCACGGGCTTGAGAACAAGCCTCTCGATACTTATGTAAAAAACAGTGCCACCAGCGATCAGAAACAGAAGAAGTAAAGCGCCATCTTGAAGTAAAGATTGTATGGCTTCTACGATTGGGCGATGAGAAAGCGTGACTCTCATGCTACCAATGACATAGCCATCATGGATAATCGGCTCTAGAACATAAAGAAATTTGGTTGATAAGGCATAGCCTAGAGCGTGCAACCTACTTCTTTCGGTTTGACTGGGAACGGGTGCTAGTGCCCCACTTATCTCCATAACAGCGAATGGTTGGTCATCTTGGTCATAAAGTTTGACCCGCGTTACATTTGGCTGGTTTAAAAAGTTGGCGAGAATAGTTTGAGCTTTTTGCTTGTCCTTTGTCGTCAGCGCATCTTTAATTGAGAAAGAAACGTTGTTAATCAACTTTCTTGTCTGCTCGACCAGTTCATGCTTAGACGATTGGTATACAGTATACGAGGTGTAACCTTTTGAGATAACAAAGATAGCCGTTAAAAAGACCAGAAGAGGCCAAATAAGCTTCGCTCGTAATGACATATATATTCCTGTCGCAGACAACCACAAAAATGACAGAAGAACCATTATGCAATCTATCACCCATGAAGGGCGACAAGATTAACACGATGCTAATGCAAAATAACCTTAAATTCTCAAAAATTGGATGGAAAAGAAACGAAATACCTTAAAATTCGGATCAACTCAAATAACGGCAACATCTTTATGGACTAACGTGATCTTTTTCGTCAGCTATCTGCTCAAAAAGCTTCGTTTTCATGATAGAAGAATGAAGTGAGTCACTGAACCTAGATGCATTTTCCTGCATCGTAAACCCATTGCTTGTGTAGAAATAAAACGTATGACATTGAATAAACAGCAACTTACATTGAACTGTGATATGGGCGAGAGCTTTGGCTCTTGGAGTATGGGCGCAGATGAAGACGTGATGCCCCATGTTGATATGGCGAACATCGCGTGTGGTTTTCATGCCTCCGACCCTAATGTCATGCACGACACTATCACCCTAGCGAATGACAACGATGTTGATATTGGCGCACACCCAGGTTACGCCGACCTACAAGGCTTTGGCAGACGAAGCATAAGCATGACGGGTGATGAAATTACGAACATGGTTATATATCAGGTTGGTGCTTTACAAGCATTATGCCGGGCGCAATACACAGACATCAGTTACATAAAGCCTCATGGTGCTCTATACAACGACATGATGAAAAGTGATGCGATATTTAGAGCGGTAGTAAAGGCGGCAGCACTGTTCAAAGTACCGTTAATGATCCTAGCTTCACAGGAAAACGAAAAATACTTAGAAATCGCAGACGATTATGATGTTCCCTTGCTATTTGAAGCATTTGCAGATCGTTTATACCAAGATGACGGCTTACTGACTCCTAGAACACAGCCCAATGCCGTGTTAAAAAGCGAGCACGCGATACTTGAGCAAGTCCGGACCTTAGCTGACTCTGGGCGTGTCAAAACCGCTTCAGGCGGTTACATATTATTGGAAGCCGACACAATTTGTGTTCATGGTGACAATGAAGAGTCGATCGCGCTGATCCAAAAGATCCGCCAAAGCCTATACGCTGGAGGAAATTAATGCATAAAGAGAAATTTAATATCTCTTTGATCTCCGAGTGCAGTATTTTCATTAAGTTTGATGAGAGTATTTCTGAAAATGCAGTCGGAGAGCTTGCTCGCAGCATAAGAGAAACTTTCGCTTCAATTGTTATGAACGTTGTCCCCTCCTATCAAACTATTCTCATTGATTACTTACCTTTTCGAATCAACGAGAAGAACTTAGTCAATGAGCTGCAACAAATCGTGAGCCAGTTTGATACTCAATCACTTAAGCTTTCCCAGCCGAATCACATTACTATCCCTGTATATTACTCTGAAGAAACCGCGTTAGATCTATCTCGTTTTCAAAAGCGAGGTCTGTCATTAGACGATCTTATTACCCTGCATACGAAAACCGAGTACGCGGTTTCTGCAATTGGCTTTGCTCCAGGCTTTGCATTTCTCTCTGACGTTGATACTCAATTGCACATGGCAAGGCTTGCCACACCAAGAACTCAAGTGCCGGCCGGAAGTGTAGGTATCGCAGACTCTAAAACGGCCGTCTATCCATCAGATAGTCCTGGCGGATGGAACATTATTGGTAAAAGCCCGCTTGCGCTCTTCTCCGACTCTCCTCCTTTTATACCGTTTGAAGTGGGTGACAAGGTCACCTTTAATGCTATTTCAAAACAAGAGTTTATCGATTTAGGAGGCGTACTATGAGTTACGGTGGATTACTGGTGGAAAAGCCAGGACCGCTCTCTTTAGTTCAAGACTTTGGTCGTTTTGGCTTAGCGCATGTCGGTGTGACTCAAGGTGGCCCGGTCGACGACTATGCTTACAGTTGGGCCAACCATTTGCTTGGTAACGTAGTCAATTGCGTTGCGATTGAAATTACTCTGGGTAACGCTTGCTTTATCGCATTGCATAACTGCCACCTTGCTATATGTGGCGGTGATTTAAATGCAAAAATAGATGGTGAACCTATTTCAAATTGGTCTGACTTTACGTTGAAAAAAGGACAGAAGCTTCAGTTCGGAGTCGCAAGGAATGGACTTCGCTCCTACCTAGCGGTTAAAGGTGGGTTCAATGTTGCTCAGCACTTAGGAAGCGCATCGACCGTCTTGCGAGAATCTCTAGGTGGTTATGATTCAAATGGTGGCGCTTTGAAAGCTGGCGATATTCTTCCCTTTGTCCCTCATAACTTACCGAAACGTAAACCAAGGCAAATGACGTTTCGCTTTAAGCCAGATTACAACTTACCCATTAAGTTGAGAGTGATTGAAGGCTATCAGAACGAGGACTTTGATGAAGACGCTCGCCAAGCATTTTACAACAAAGCATTCATCATCTCCCCCAATTCGAATCGCATGGGCTACCGTCTTGAGGGCAATAACATTCGTCCACCTTACGAAGGCGTCCTATCTGAGGGAATTGCATTAGGTTCAATTCAAATACCTAGCGATGGTAACCCTATTGTGCTGCTCAACGATCACCAGACTATTGGCGGGTATCCTAAATTTGGCTGCGTAGCCCGTATTGACTTACCTAGACTGGCACAGGCGAAGCCCGGACAAAAAGTCAATTTTGTGAAAGGAGATAGACTAGGCTTGCAAGAAGTATGGTGCCAATGGGCTCAGTTTTTTGGGTATTAATACAACCACTGAGCCCAAACACAGCCGATTATGTAGGCATACCATAACGCACTGCTAAAGCTTGTGGATAGCCTCGCTCTTGAGTGAGTTTAATCGCGTACTGCTCGACCTCTTGTTCAGACCACTTTACAGCGACCGGATGCTGTGTTTCCACATTTTGGTTAGGATCGATGTCAAACCAGAATTGAAGCATTTTTTGCGCTGCGAGTAGTGTCGATGACGCTTTTACCACCTCTATTCTCGCGTAGTGGTTATCTTCAAAAGTCACATCTGCCGCTCTGAGTACTGGATCTGTTCCGGGAATTTGCTGAGCGCCAAATAATGCTTTTCCTCCTTTTACAGCAGAGTGATAGTCGGGAATGAACTGTGCCATGTGTTTGATGGCGTTGTTCGTTCGCTCTTCTAACACTTCTTCTCTCCAGCCGTTACGGATCTTCGAGAGTAAAGGCATAGGCAGTTCAGGTTGAGCAGATGAGTTCGTGCTCTCCACTAAACCATCTTCAAACAGCGTGATTCCTTTTGTCATACCATGAAGTTGAAAGTAACCATCGCCATAAGGCGTCAATTGAGCCATTCCTTTATCGGTTCCACGCGGGCCATGAAAAATAACTTCTGGCCATTGTTGTTGACAGTCTGCCCACCTCGTAACGTAAGCGGCTTTAAACTCCACCAACCTGTCTCGCTTGGCACCAACTGTGTTGTCAATTGAGCCTGTTTCAAAGCCACACGCGTTAACCAAGTAGTCGCATGTCATCAGGTAATCGATACCTTCACGTTCATAGCCAAGTTGCCAGTGTTCCCCCATCCAATCGGCTTGCTTAAACGTTGCTTGTGTGAAGACCGAAGCATTAGGAAGCGTATCTAGTGTTAAGTTGGCAATTGCGGCGAGGCGAAAAACACTCCAACCATATTCTTGAACTGCGACAACAGGATACTTTAGCGCTTCAAGATCAGCATGTTGAGCAAAAGGAATACACCACTCATCGAAGTTTGTAGGATGACTTGGTTGAGTACGTTGCGCGAGAGCTTCTAGCTCCGCTTTTGAATACAGTTTGTAGTATTCGCTTGGCTCGCCGAGCACTTTATTACTCTCATCTTTATCAACGAGCGTCTGATAAGCACTTTTCACAACCTCTAATCGCGGAATTAGTGTGGATGGGTCTCCACCATCGGAATGAGGAACCGCGATGATTGTCGGACGAATATTCAGTGAAAGCGGATACAGGCGAACAGTATCAATAGATTGTGCTAACAAGTCTAAGCACTGTTGCTGGGAAATCTCTCGATATAAATTACCACCAGCATGCAAATGACAAATGGGTGGACCATTTACTAGTGATACGCCCTTCTCTATTACGGAAACTTTAAAACCCAGCTCCGCAAAATGAATTGCTGCTGTTGCACCTGCTACACCGCCACCAACAACAGCGATATGCTTATCTTTATAACTTGGAAACTCAGACTTCATTGCTTCACTAAAAATTTTATAAGGAAAATTCTTTACTAACGGTGAATTCTACTCGTGTTTGGACTTGATTAAAATCACAAAAAGTTCATGGGTTTGCGAAATATCCAACAGCGCCTGTAAAGTGCATTAAAGTAGAAAAAATTTGCGAAAAAGTACTTGACGACATGGTTAAGAAGACACTTTTTTGTGTCTATGTGAATAAGAATTTCACTGTAAGACCCATGGCGCAAAGCCTGCAGAAACACCCCACTTTTTACCCCATTTAGTTATCCCAAAAGTTATCCACTGTTTTTGTGGATAACTAAAATAAAAGTGTCATGGAGTGTTCCAAATTTGATAACACTCGCTGCGATTAAGTGTTTACTGGCGTTAACAATCTTTTCAACAAACTCATCACTACAAGTGCCAACGTAACAAATGTTGCAAGCGGTAAAGCTATCCACAATTCGGGGTTCTCAGATAAGTAAAACACGTGCTTTCCGGTAGGTTAGCATGATTATCTGGATGATATACACATGTCATACGTCTTGTCATACACGAATGGTTCAAATTACCTAATAAAAAGAGGAAGATTTTTTTATATTTCTATCCGTTGCGAAGGGAAAATTTTTAGGAAGTCACTTAAAACCGATATACTACCGATTGCTCAAGAGATGGTAGAAAATGTATTAATCGAAACAAGGAGAATTGGGAAAATGTCTGTAGAGTTGTTAAAAGCGATAGTTGATGATCAGATTGATACAGCCATAGAAGCAGCAACAGCGGTACTCTACCCTCGTTCTTTACAAGGTAAGGCAGCTATCAAAGCTCACTACAAGCAGACTATAGGCGCGACCTTACACAATATGCAGGTAGAAGATGCAGAAGGAATGGCAAGCGAAGATCTAAGCCAGCATTACAAACATGTGCCTACTTTTAGAGAATCACAGGTTGATAAGCTTCGCCGACCTTCGAATTTACCTCAAGCAGATGAAAACGATTGTGGTTTAGAAGAACATTATGAACAGCCTACCCAAGAGTTAGGACTACTCGATACATATAAAAAATCGATTGCTAACGCTCTAGCAAATGATGACCTAGTTACGGCTCATAACAACCTAGCTGCTTTAAAACAAAGTTTTGAGATTGGTACAGCGTCACAAACTGAGTTAGTAGATTCCCCAACCACACCGACTTTCAAAGAAGCCTTAGATCAATATATTCATGATAAATCGAGCAACTTGTACATTAATAAAAACAAACCTGTTAGTAAGAAAGCCTCAGATGAAAAGATTAACTATCTGTCAGGTTTAATTCTGCACTTGTGGAAGGATAAACCAATCGGAGACATCAACGGTAAGGAGATTGATAGAGCTTTCAGGTTGTATAGCCAGTTCCCTTTAATCAAACACAACCCTTGGAAGTCGATGACCCTTGAGGAGCGCATAGAAGCAGCAGAACAAGGTGATGTTCCAGAAGGTGAACGTGTAGGTAAAACACTAGGTAGGATTAAAACGGCTGTTAATTTGTTTTTTGACCACTTTTGGCGTTTGGCTGTGATAGATAATAATCCAGTGAAAGATATGCGCTTTAATGACTTTGTTGGAGGTGGTGAACGTGGTTCATTTACAAAAGCTCAGTTGAATGACTTTCAAACCTTTGCAACGACTAATGATTTAGATGGTTTCAAAGTAGCGATCCTTCTTCAAATGTATAGTGGGATGAGGAATAGTGAAATCTCTAACATTCAACCAGAAGATATTAAGACTGAGCAAGGTGTCGATTACATACATGTAAGAGGAACTAAAACCGTCAATGCTGAACGTTACATACCTATTCACTCTAAGTTAAAAGAATTCGGTGTGGTCGATTATATTAAAGCAGGTGGTGAAATATACACCTCTCAAAGCATCACACAACGTTTTAATCGTTTGATGCAATCTCTCAGTATGTCTAAAGAAGATAGCAAAGGCTTACCACTAAGCTTTTACAGCTTTAGACATAACTTTGCTTCTGGTTTGGCTTCTGGTGGTGTTTCAGAGCTTCACATTGAATGGTTAATGGGTCACAGCCATACAGGAACAAAACAACGTTACATAGATAGAGGTGTTGAACACGTTCCATCATTAGCCGAGAGTATTAACCGACTGAATTACTTTTAAATTGCACACTCACTCGCAATGTTCAGCTATTAGAGTTTGAACATTGTTATGACTTGGTTAGATTACTGGTTGTGACACCTTTGCTTGCTGTCATTGGGGAGGTAAATACAAGCCTCCCTCACACTTCCCAATCTAAACACGGATCAACACCCTAACCTTAATTAGCACCAGCGGCAAATCTTCTTTGCCAAATAAGCACTTATATTAATCGGTGCTAATATGTATATGTTTGCATTTAATTGAAGGGTTACATTATGGCAATGTGGCACAGCTTTAAACCACTAAACCTGCAGGTAGATGGACAGTATGTAGAAGTCGTTGAAGATTCTGCTTTAATTGCCTATTACCCTAATGGTGGACACTTGAAGTTTGAGATTAAGTATTACACTGGTAATACTAAATCAGTTTTTGATTACTCTACTAATGAAAAGAAAAAGCTGGACTTAGTATTACCAGAGAGTGAATACAAGATTACTGTTCTTGAACAAGGTGACGAGCAGGTACAACAAGTTAAAAACCTAGGTTGTGGAGCATTGATAGGAGCAGCAATTGCAGGTCCATTTGGTGCTGCAGCAGGTGCATACTTAGGTTCAAAACGGAAAGAGTGCCCGTCGATTATAGAAATACCGGAGTTAAATATAAGACTAGAAGCACTGGCTCCAATCGGGTATTTGAAAGATCTTGCAAGGAATCAGTTTTTCTCAGATAGAGAACCTGAACAAACAGAAGAAGAAAGCAATTTAGCAAGTAATTCTTATGAGCTTACACCGCTTCCACATCAGGAAGACCGGAACAGCCTTGAAAGTACCGAAGAAGAACCAACCAAGGAAGCTAAGGCTAGGTCAGTATTCGTATTAGTTTCAATAGTATTAGTCGCTATGACCATTGGAATAAGTAATCTGGAAAACAGTAGGGTAAGAAAAAACGCTGAACAAGCAAATACCTTTACTCACCCTCTCCTCGAATCAGGAGCTAGAGTACCAGAAGGTATCAAAGAAAACCCTGAAGTAATAAATCAACTTGTTAAAATCATTGGTTTGTACGGGTACAAATGCAACAGCGTATCGGGGATTGTAGAAATGTCATTTACAAGAGGGTTTTCCGTGTGGTGTAACAACCACAACTACGCCTATCACATTAAGGATAAAGGCGGTAACTGGGTGGTGACACTTCAATGATTCTCATGTGTAGGTACTTCACTAAAATTTTTGCATGATATTAAAAACAGGATCTCAACCAAGATATGATATGAAACCTTATGTTATCATGTCTTCAGTTTAACTTATTAATTAGGTGTTGATATGGGTGGCGTTAGCGTTTGGCAATTACTCATTATTTTAGTTTTACTACCGCTGGCTTTTCTTCCAACGATTATTTCTATCAGAAAAAATCACCCTTACAAAATTCCCATAATCCTTATTAACGTATTAGGCGGATTATTCTGGGGTGTTGGGTGGCTAGTCGCCCTAATCTGGTGCTTCATAGTCCCTGAGAAGAAAACCAATATATCGGGTAGTATCGCTGATGAGATTGAAAAGCTACATTCACTGAAAGAAAAAGGTGTTATCTCTGAAGATGAGTTCAATTCAAAAAAAAGTGAATTAATGCAATAGGTACACACTCAAATATCAGGTAACAACGTTACTTACAGCGCAAAAAGGAGCAATTAAGCTCCTTTTTAATTATGCCAAGTGTGACTTCAATTACTGTCTCCAAAACCCATTATGATCTCACAACCAACAACCTTTTCTTTGTTGTAGAGCTTCACAGCATCATTGAACGCTTGTGTGAGTTCTTCTTGTGTTGGTGGCGAAAAATGTAAGCTTGTATTTTCAACAAATTGCTGTAGTACAAAAATCAAATGATTGAACCCACCAGTTTTTAGAACGCTAAACAGTGTTTCATGCTCAGTCAGAAGAAATCCAAACAAAGCTTCTGAAGTATCGGTAGAGGTTAGGCTGATTAATGGACAGTATACCCCTTTCTCTTGGATCTCTTCTTCACTGTAACCAAGGTGTGTTAAATACCTGTACAGCAATGAGATGTGCTCACCAATAAATCGAATTTGCATAGTACACCTCTCGATTAAAGTTTAGGGAGAAGAGAAGATTTACTATCTTTTGGTACTGCCTTTTCTGCTTCTTTGACAGCTTCAAGAGCTAAGACAATCTGCTCACTGTCTTTGATAGATTTTTCTAAATCTGTAACCAGTGATAAGGCCATTTGAACCGCTTTCAATTGGACTCCTGAAATATCCTTGTTCTTACCTGTGGCGGCGTCGAGGATAACCTTTGTGAGCTTTGGGAATGCTTTCGTGAGATCGCCTAGGCTTTTATTTTTCTGCGTAATCAGGTCTAGGATTTGATCTAGTTGATTGTCAAGAATGCGCTGGCTTGTATTTTTTGGTTGAACTGGGATGTTCACTGTTACGGCTGACATTGTGTTGTTTCCTTATTTTTATAGGAGGTTGGCTTTTGTGTATAGTTCATGAGCTTCGAGTTTTAGTAACTTCACTGTGTCTTTGAATCGACTAGAAATTTTATAAACGGTCGTTAATGTCGGTGCTGAATCATGTACCTGTGGCTGAAGTTCTACCACTTGCTTAGGAGTTAGGTTCAAACCTAATAACCAGACTGTGAAAACCGTACTCTCTGCGATCCGTGGTGTATCACCTATCAATGAGAACGTAAGAGTTCTTAAATCTGATTGAATTAATTCTGCAAGGCGTTGTTTTGTTGTCATTGGGATACCTTGATGTGCTGAAATATCATGAAAAAAGGTGTACTGCTTATTTTTGTGTAAATACACCAATATTTAATATAATTTACTTATATTTCAGTATCTTATGAAAATTCTTGGTGTACTGCTTAAAATTGGGGTATTTGGACTAGTTCGGGAAGGATAGAAATATTTCTATATGTCTAATTATACCATAAACAGCATATTTATTCTTAAAATCTTGTGTATTTATAAAATAAAATTTGACACATAAGCATTTAAAATATTGGCTCTGGTGTAGATATGGCAAAATATCTAAATGGATAGATAAGGTAACGCTGGTAAGGTTTGAAAGGTTAGAAATGAGCGAGAGACCATTTAAGCACACAAAATCCGTCACATTCTCTCAGAATGGCTAATTTTCAAATATCTATGCACTAAATGTGAATAGTAGAGATGCAATCACAAACTGCACCAATCACTACCCTTTTCTGTGGACATTTTAAGAATCATTTAAGTAACAAATGATAGTGGTGATACATGAGAGGCATTCTCATTTCTAATTGACAGAAACCGATTGTGTCAATTAGAGATCCCTTACCAGTGCTTGTCTTCTTTAAATTCATATCTACAAACCTCTTTTCTAATTGACACAAATGTACTATGTTTACTTATAAGTAACCTATGGGAGGATTATTAAGATGGAAACAGTACAAGCGATTAAAGATAAGAATGTAGTTAAGAAAGTGATCAGTTTTGCTGAGAAGAACTACAGTGAAGTTGTGATTGATGTGATCAAAGTGGGTTTCAACCTACCTTTACGTATCAGTGACATTCTAGGTCTAAAGGTAGATGATGTAGACGTACAGCGTAACACCGTTAAGTTTAAGGCATCTAAGACAGGTAAGAGTGATACCTTTCAAATGACTGATACCTTGCAGAAACTACTCAAAAAGCGTGTAGACGTTGCGAAAGGTAAAGGTCACACGTTCCTATTCACTAGTGATTCAAACCGTTCTGGAGGTGCTGACAAGCCTATTTCTAGACAACAAATAGCTAAGGTTCTTCAAGAAGTAAGTTTAATTGTAGGTGTGCACATTGGTACTCATTCATTTCGTAAAACATGGGGTTACAACTACTATAACTTAACTGGTGATATCGCTATGGTTCAGCGTATATTGCAACACCGTTCAAGCTCCGAGACATTGCGTTATATTGGTATTGAACAAGAAGATATTAATAACGCTTTGAAGCTAGTAGAAATCTACTGATTACTTAAATACCTCCTCCCAATCAAGCCGCCTATCATGGCGGTTTTTTATTGCCTTTTAAAACGCCTCAAAGCCTCTCACAACGTCCTAATCAATATTAATACATTCATACTAATTCACCGATAAAACGCTTGTCTGAGCCGCATAGAAGCATTTGCACACCAATTACCCCACACTCACACATCCACGACTTAATATCAGAGTATTTTCATTTATATTGCACATATGGTCTATATTCATCGATTGAATTATTATTCAGCATCGATTGTTGCATTTTTGGTAAGTTGATTACCATTTATGAAAAGTTTTAATCTGTGGGGGTAAGAATGGATAGAGAGGTTTGTTAAGCACTACCAATGGAAATTATTAAATCAGAGAGTAGTGCTCATAATCCCCTTATGAAAACTCTTTAAGCTTTTCTATCGCAATATCTTTATCAAGCAAAAATAATTTTGTATACCATTGACCAGTCCAAATACCAATCAGCTCAATAGTACAACCTTCAGGCAAGTTTTCTAAATCTCTTAACAATTCAGTTTTATTTGAAGATCTATATCCGAATTTATAAACTTTATTATTTTTATATATTGTTAATGAGTACCAAACTAAACGATCTTTACATTCCCAAAAGAAAGTTTCTTCTTCCCCAATTGCAAAGAATCCATTATCAAGATCAATACCTTCATAGTTTTCTAAATCAATGGCCATGCAGTAAACCTCATCAATATTTGAACGAGGAGTTAACCTATCACACCATATGCAATAACATTGTGACAAGGAAATCAACGTAGAAACTTACTTATTCAACTATCTTAATCTGTGCATCTTACGGCACCGTGAGGATCTTTCTTACAGATTGATCCATCACTACCCCATTGGAGTCCTTACAACGTGTTATTCCTATCGCATCGGTTTTACAGATGGTTTCGTGCTTGTTCCTGTAGCCGTAAGTAAGCACATAGCAGCTAGTAATAATCGTTTCATGGTGATGTCTCAGCGTTGAACAGAGTTAACGATATTGAGTATAGCAATTAGTAGGTAAAGTAAACGCTTCAAAAAAAAAACGTGGGGGCTTATTTCTCAAGAAGGTAGATATATCAATAGTTATAGATTAACAGTTAGACTCTATATAAGTGTGTTAGTAATTGGAAGTATTAGTATTGAATGAGAGAGAGAGAGATTAATAATAACATTAGAGTTAATAATCAATTAGCTGTAAGTAATAGTACGAAATCATAACCTCACAAAAAAAAAACGGGGGACTTCTGAGACTCAAAAGCTAGGTATATCAATACATATGAGACTATGACTAGACTCTATATAAGTGTCTTAGTTAAGTTAAGTTAAGTAATAATATACATATAAGTCTTAACTATAGATTCATTCGTATCGTCCCTAACAAACAATTGTGAAATTATTGAAATTAAATAAGGAGAAATAATAAATGAACAAAGAAATGCAGATTTTTGATTACGATGGTATGAACATTGAAACTATCATGTGGGAGAATCATAAAGGTAAAGTTGTTCCTTACTTTAAGGCCGAAACTGTGGCGACTATTTTGGGTTATGAAGATACAGTTAAAGCTTACAAGCACTGCAAACACAGCATCAAACAATCTAAACTAGACATAGAAAAAGCCAAAATGGCTTTAACTAACGAAAACAGCAACTTACCGACACCTTACCAGAGTTTGATGGCTCAAGGTTACTCTCACGGAGAGGTTGTTGTAAAGAAAGTTTGGATTAACGAGTTTGACATTTACCAACTAGTGATGCGCTCAAATAAACCAGATGCTGAGAAATTCCAAGATTGGGTATGTGAAGAAGTGTTACCTAAGATTCGTCAAGATGGGATGTATGTTGCTGGGGAAGAGAAAGTTGAATCTGGTGAGATGTCTATTGAAGAAATGACATTGAAAGTGCATGAGTATTTACAGAATAAGGTGAACCGACTTACTCTTAACGATTACTTTGAAATCAATAGCTTACCCACCCTCGCTTGACAAACTATTTTTAGATGGTAGATTGGTAAGTATAGATGGAGACAAAAGTCAACTTGAATAACTTAAAAAGCGACATTAGTCACAAATAGTTGTTGACAATCATTCTCATTTAGTGTTATTATATAAGAATAGTAATTCAGTTTACTACTCTAACATCCAGATCGTCCCCGATCACCTTACCACCTCACAATCTAATTTATACACTACGTGCTGAACTTGTTCAGAACCACACGTTGGTGGTTTTCTCGTATCTGCAATATAAGGATTTTTAATATGACATACAAACTACCAGATGAAATTAAGTTAAACACGCTCCCACTCATCACACAATTGCAACTACGACGCTTAATGAATGGAGAGACAACACCAGCTAATGTGAGTCAACGAAAGGCTGTTCGAAATAAAGAAGGTAAATTCAGTGAGGCTATTCATTATGGGTTGGCTGTGTATATGTTTAGGTTGATTGAAGAATTTAATAATAATATTGGAGAGGGGGAATAATGCAATGTACTAAAACCGATATTCAACGGATTGTTGAGTCTTACTCAGCCCACAAAAACAAAGACATGTTCCTAGAGCAATTGATGCTCACAGGTGGCAACCCTAAGCAGATTAATAAGTTTCTGCCTGATACCTATAAACAACAGTTCACCAAGCATTTCAACCACTGCCAACACATGGCTTATGTATTGAGTGACGGATTTTGTTTATAAAATTTCTGGGGGCTTTTTCAGTCACAACCCAGATAGAACCTACATTCCAACGACAAAACAAAGGAAACATCAAATGTATATAAAGCACGACTTTAATGCAGACCAGTTTGCTTTCTTACTCCAGTTAGCGGAGCAGAACAATACGAGCATTAAGCGATTTGTCGAGAACCATTACAAAACTATCTTATCCGATCTCATGGAGCACAATAATAATGATACACAGCCAATTTCAGGAGATTGTCACTAAGTACGATCCTGATTTACCAATACCCTACTTTAAGTTTAAAGACCAAAGCTTTATTCGAGCCAACAGCTATCAAGCGAACTTGCAACCGTACACCAACAAAGCAACACAACCCGTTTATAACCAACTGATTCAATCTCTCTCCCCTGAATTTTCTACAGTTCGAAGAGATAAGAATAAAAACCCTCTACCTCTTTATGATCTGCAAGCTCAGATGATTACTTACATTGGTGCGTTAGCTATTAAGAATGGATACACAGCAATCAAGTTCCCGTTCAATAAAAACTATTACAACACACTGAACAGTATTCAAAACCGAATGGATACTAACGTGATCAGTTACGAACATACGATTGAGTTTGTAAATCGACTAGTGACCAATGGATACATGGTAAAGATTAAAGGGGCAAAGTATCAGAAAGACCATGATAGAAGCCATTCAAGTGTACTGGTATTCACTGAGAAGTTTTTAAAACTGTTCGATGGTGTTTATCTCAAAGCGGTGAAACCTCAACACAACTGGTTTGAACTACGTCTACGCAAACAAAATAAGATAGATGTTAAGACCGTTGTCGCCGTAAATGATGAGATCAGCTTTACCAATTCTAAGATTTATAAACGTGCTATCACCAATCTAAACAAGTTGTGTATGGAACAACCGATCACAATGAATGGGTTTGCTTGGCAACCTCAATTTCAAGCCGTTGGTTTGATTGATATTGAAGAAGATATCAACTCTTGGGATCGAGATATGGGAATGCGTATTTATGGTGGGTCATTCCAGTGTGAACCAAGCGGTAAGCTTAACAAGCACAAAGAGCTAAACTTAGGTCGTCAGACATTACGTATCAAATACAATGACACGGTAGAGGCGGATTATTCAGGAATCCATATTTCGGCGGCCTATATAAAATCTGGTGAATACTACAACCCAGAACTAGACATGTACGCCCTTCAGTTTACTGATTTTATCAATGATGGTTATGACGCTGACCAACTTCGTCAGCTTACCAAAATGTCAGTAAACATGATGTTCAACGCTAAAAATGATGGTGATGCAAGAGCAGCTATCCAAGCAAACTACAACAAGCTGAAAAAAAACGAATATAACAGTATTCATAATCTTAACATTCTTGGTCTGATGGATGAGATCAAGCGTATGCACTCTCCTATTGCACACTTATTTTGTAGTGATCTTGGTGTCAAGTTACAAACCATTGATTCAGAAATTGCTATCCGTGTGATCGACCACTTCACAAAGAAAGGTGTGATTTGCTTACCTTACCATGATTCATTTTGTGTTGAGGCTCAATACAGAGAAGAACTGATCGAAGTAATGGAAAAAGCTTGGAAGAAAGTTTTAACCAAAACAGACTTGTGCAAAATCAAAGTGTCCTTACACGATCAAGGGATTACGTATCAAGCGAAGGTTTTTGAAACTGTAGACCGATATGTGTTCAAACCTACGGAGCAATTACAACCGGAATTCGAAACTATACCGGATATAGCCTACCGTGATGATTTGAGTCGAGCACATGAGGAAGAACTCGAAGAGCGTGAAGATTATGATCTATGGATGGAAACAACTACAGAGCAAGAACGCCGATTATTTGTAAACGGTGCGGTTCAAAATCTGTTTGATTGGACAGAGTTAGCGGATAAATGGCAACGGTCAAAACGTGATTTAACTCCATTAATGCTAACAAACAGAGATAATCTACCTATCCCCTTTTAGCGCAACGCTAACACCAAAACTTACCTAGCTACCATAGACTACACTGAAATAAATCTGATACATGCTTTGAGCACAACGTAGGCACTCTAGTGAGCTTTGAAAATGTACCAAAAACAACACAAGAGGAAAATTTTATGAACACTGAATTTCACATTTTAAAACCAGAACAAGATCTTAATACATTATTCATCACACAATCTGAAGCTGTAGCGGAAAAAGTATTTAAAACTTCAACCGTACCTTTACAAATCGCTAGCTTACCAATCACTAATGAAGACACACTAGAACTTGTTGAGTATTTTGATGGTGAATGGATTGACCTTCACGATTACAAATACCCTTGTGAAAAGAATGGTAATACATACACATATGACATTTTATCAAATGAAGAGTTTCTAGGACTTCTTGTTATGCACCCAAATATTATTAACAAAATGTTCACCATTGATTACTACCAAGATTGTGAAGAAATCACTGAAGAACTAGAGCAAGAATTGTATAAGTTTTTCCTTGAAGAACTGTAAGAAGGCTAAAACTCTCCTTAATACTCTCTCTGCACCACCTTAACACCCTCAGAACCTATCTAAATAAAACCTAATTACATTGCCCCTCTATACGTGCTAATCGCTTGTAGACACGTTCACACACGTTATATGGGGCAGATATAACAATAAGGAAGAATAACGTGAAGAAATACCGAATTAAAGCGATCAGAAAGAGCCGTAAACGTTTCAACTATTCATTATTAACTAAATAAGAGGTGAATATGGAAAATCTTCAAGATAAATACACTCGCGCTCTCAACAATTTTGAACCAGAACAGAGATCGAAGTTTTTAGAACTTGTTGAATCCGCATTGCATGAGTTTAAGCAAAACCTTGATTGTGCAGCTAGTGAGCTTGGTGTAGACATCATACAAAAACCAATCTTGTTACCATTTGGTAGTTCTCTTGCAAAGTCCAAGATGCGCCTCATTTTTTATATAAAATCAGAACAATTTATGCAGCCACTAAAGATTGATGTCGCTTTAACATCTTACTTATACAAACAAGAAGAACAACGGAACTTCTACCTTAAAAACGTGATTAGTAGGTATATTGATAGAGAGTTGAAGATAGGAAAAAAACCGAAGCACAAACCTCTTCATGTAAGATTCAACGAGATGCTAACAATGTTTAGAAAAGGAGCTGCAATAAAACCAAACCACTTAGAAACATTGAGTAAAGTTAATAAAATTGTACGTAACCATAGTTTAAAGGTGTTTGGTAAGAGTAACACCGAACCTACGATATGGGATTATTGTTACTCAACAAAGATAGGTCTTAATGAGGTTGTAAATATAATTAAAGATGCTGATTAAAATACATAACACCTATCACAATAAAATAGTAAAGTAAATATATTTATTACATTATATGTTGTATTTTAAATAAGGTAATGTTATAATGGTTGTATAAGTTAATGTTCTTGCCGAATCAATACTTATGTTACTTCAAACAATCACTAGTTAATGATCCTCCTATTATTTTGGTGATTGTTTTTACTCTCGAATTGTAATAAAACATATTACATAACACTCCCCCGATTAAACTAAAACCTCTTAGCTTATCATATTAAGCATTAATATCTATTATCAATAATGGAGACTAAACAATGCCTAGAAAACGTCTAATCTATGAAGATTCAGAAAGTTTATTAAAAGAATTGATTGAAGGAAATCGAACACTTAACAGTGCTTATCTTTTAAAATTCAGAAATCTATCACTATATAATGACATAGACCAACACAACCTTATTAGTGATGCAATTTCATTATATCTTGCATCTAAGAAGATAAAGAACCTCAAGTTCTAACCATCCTAACAATAAAAACAATAATGGAAAACAAAATTATGAAGTTAAAAGACCTCTGTGAGCAATACCCACAATACAATAAAGAACAAATTCTAAAACTACGCACTTTATATTACAACATCAAGGCTCGTTGTAACTCCTCTCATAAACATTTTAAAAGTTATAAAGATGTAGAGTTTGATTTTGAAGATATCCCCCAATTTATAGCTTGGATTATCAGTGAATCAAAGAGAGGTAGAGATTATTTCAAAATCAATAAACCTCATGTTTCGAGGCTTTTTGATCAGGGCAATTATTCTCCTAAAAACTGTGTACTAAAACCAGCCTCCGCTAATGCTCGTGAGTCAGGTGCTAAAAGCTACAAGGTTTACGATAGCCTAACGGGTAAAACGTCATACTTTCAAAGTTTGCGTTGGTTTTATAACAAGAATAAACATGTGTTGAACATTAGCTTAAGCAAACTGTATAGGCTAGTAAATAACCAAGAAATCATCGAAGTTACAAATGGCTCCATTAACGGTTTTATCAAGATTTACGCAATTGATTAATAATAGGAAAACAAGATTATGAACATTCAACAAGTATTAAAGCAACTTAACTCCCTGCAAGAATTAAACAAATTTTCAAACGATGAAAATATTTATGAGATCCTTGAAGAGTATGAGATTAAGAAAGCCCATAAACAAATGAATGATGATGTTAAGACATTAGAGAAATCACTTGAATCAAAGTTCAAAGGCGTAGAATACCTAGAACCTGAACACAATCAATCTCAAGGCGTTCAAGATTATTCACCTACTGTTGAAGAAGATAGCGACACTCAAGCCCTTCTAAAATCACTTGAAGATAAATATAACGGTCAAGAATATCTATAAATAAATAGTATTTATAACAGTAACTCCCCTCCTCTCCTCCTATTAAATTCAAATAAAAACAATTACAGGAAAACAAAATTATGAAGATAGATTTACCTCAAGATCTATTTATTGATGTTTGTAAGCGCATCAAGAAAGAACAATCAATCCCTCTTTATGAACATATAGAAGGCTGGCAAATAGCTGCCAAAATTGAACAGCTATTAGAAGTTTATGCAGATGATGAGTTGTTTACTCTAGATGACTTGCCAGAATACACACGTAACCGAGTAGAGAATATTGCTAAAAATAGCAGTAAGTCAAAATCAAAACGTCGAGCATTAAGAGCACGATTAAAATCTGATGCGGATTTAATCGAATCACTCAAAGCTAAGTTAATCGAACGTGACAATCTAATCGCTGAACTCAAACAACAACAATAATAAGATAGGAGTACATAACATGAATATGACTGAAACAAAAACACTAGAAGAATTTATTACCGAATACTACGACAATGTTCAGTTGAGCACTTTCTCAGAGCAAGATGTTCAGGACATTTTTGATACTTGTATGTGTCGTTATGATACAACGGTGAGTAAAGATTTTCGACTACCTCCAATAAGTGGCAATGAACTAGAGCAAATTCAATATAAACTTACTAGTTGTAATTTGTTGTACGATTTAGGTATTGGTTCGATCGAAGCTTTTACACTGTCACCTTATAAAAGAACTCAAGACATGCTAGTAGAATTTTCGAATAAACTTAAACTTGGGTACTCTCCAGTGCCTTCTTCTAAACTAAGTTTCGCCAAGTTTAACAAGAATAGTAAATATGTTGGTTTTATAGCGTACAAACCTGACCAATTAGTAGAACAAGAACTAGAACTACTTCGTGAGCAAATTAAAGACTTGTTAACTCGGAAATGTGAACTTGAAAATGATGAATTGTTAGCACCGGAAGAAGCTAAATCCTTTGCCCTCCAAAAGCTTGCTGAACAAGAAGAAGAGAAAGAGCAAGCATTACAACTTCGAGCAGCGAAAGCGGCTGCAGCAGCGAAAGAGAAACTTTTATCTAGTAGTAACGTAGAACTCACGGAATTACTAAAGCGTAATTGGGTGACGTTTGAAGAAGCTAAGAAAGTTAGTAAGTGTGACCAAAACACGAAAGTCGAATCACTACTGACTGATAACGGTTTTATTGCTGTCCGTAAATATTTATCAGATGGTAAACAAAGAAAGTTATGGGTTAAAGAATCTAAATCTGAAACTCTCGATTACAAGGATATCACTCTTTAAACACTACCAGTAACAGCCCCTTTTAACTAAGGGGTTTATAAAAAGCCTATGGAATTTATACAACAATTACCTCCCCTCCTTCTTATCCTCATCCCTATTCTAATTATCAATACCCTATTTGGTAAACCAAAAGAGAAAGATCCTAAAGATGATTATCGAACAGTATTGAAGAAGATAAAGAAGATTGTGGATGAAGAACTGAGAAAATAAGGAAGATTTATGATTACACCCACATATATTATGGATAACAACCTTGGAAGATTTTATGCCGATGCTTTTACCGAAATCCTACCTAGTTATCAAGCTAATGCTACCAAATACCCAGTAAGCGATAAGAGCGTTATCACTTCAAATGTAGTTAAGAGCAACCCTACATTATCACTTACCTGTTACGTTGGTAAGAATCCCCTCTCAAATATAAATGGTAATTTGTTAAGTATTGATGACAAAGAGCAACGCCCTTTGAATGCCCATGAAATTCTTCTCTATTGGTTTAACAAAAGCACTAAGTTAACAATCGTGAATGAGTTTTACAATTTAAATGACTACGTCATTGTTAAATATACGCCTCGACAAGTCAACACAACTGATTCTATGGAATATCGACTCCTATTAGAACATATCCGCAACGTGTCTTATGAAAAGGGATACCTTCTAACGTTTGCCGATGAACAAAAGTCACTTGATGGTCAACGTAAAACTAACAGCTCTAATAATGGCTTTAGTTCGAAGGTGAATAAACTACCTGATTTGTATAAAGATGGTTATGTAAATCTCATGGGATTAGAACAAAAATCGAATGAACAAAAGATTAAAGAATTTTTTAACAGAGGAGGTTAATAATTATGGCTCGACAACTCCATAAATTTACAAACACGGTTGCATGGAAATTAGATCGCCCCAGTTGGAACTCAGTATTAAAACAGTCCAAGCAGCTTGCAAGACAACTTGAGAAAGCTAACCCTGAAAATGTTCTTGGTGTTAGTGGTTCTCCTAGAGCTAGGCGACAACGACAACAAGATCAAGATGCTCATATCAAGCATTATCGTAAGCTCCAAAAAGAACAAGAGAAATTTGAAGCTACCCAGAAGAAAGTGTTGAAACGGTTTGCTCAATCCACAAGTGCAATTCGTGATATGAATGGGGCAGAAAAGAAGGTTCTATTAAATAAACTGAAACAGGCTAAAACTACAGAAGAGTTGCTTCATTTAGAGAAGAAGCTGAAGAATCAACTATCTGATACAAACCGTAAAGAGAAAGCCCGAACACGAGAACTATCTAAACAAGCAGCGTTAATCACTCGCCAAAACAATGAGCGTAGAATGGCGGCAGCAAGTTCTCTCAAAAATGCAGGTATGAGCGCTGCGTTAGTTGGTGGTAGTTTAGCTGCTTTAGGCATGCAACAATCGTTACAACGAGCTACCGAGCTTGACCAAGCCATTAAAAAGAGTGGTTTAGATGCCACCACGTTTCAAAATATTGTCGCTGCTTCAAGTAAATTTGGTTTGAGTGCTGACCAAGTCGGAGACCAATACAAGGATTTCGCAGACAAACTTGGTGACTACCAATTAACCCAAGGTGGTGAGTTTAAAGATATTGCCGAGTGGCTCAAACAAAATAGTAAAATTTCAGAGAAGATGCTAAAAGAGCTAGAACCTCTCGAAGCTATGAAATTGATTGCAAAAGAAGCTAAACGCCGTGGCACCGATATGAATCAGCTTACATTCTTAATGGAAAATTTCGGTAATGACGCAATTCTCCAATTTAAAGCAATGGCTAATATTGAGGAAATTCGAGCACAACGAGAGCGATTTAACCTCAACCTAACCCAGCAAGACTTAGATACATTAGTGAAAGCACGTCAAAACATTTCGTTAATCGGGGAAGGGTTTGGTCGCCTAATGGATGAATTTCTTGTTGGGTTTGGTGGAGGTAATATCAACTCCATTATGACTGACTTAAAAGAATTACAGCCTACTTTCCGACAAATGGGTGAATCTGTAAGGTCTTTCGTTAACACAGCTGTTAAACATGGTGATGAGATTATCACGATTGGTAAAACAATTGCTTCAATTTGGGTCGGTTCGAAAATCTTTACTGTATTAAGCGGTGGCTTGGGTGTTGTAAATACATTAACAAATGCATTCAAAGGTTTGTTCAAACTAATAGGTCGAGCCGCTGGTGCATTAGGATTTGGTGGTGCAACAAAAGCCGCAGGTTCTTTAGGTGGTAGTGTTGGAAGAGCAGCCGCAGGTATTGGTGCAAGAGCTAACCCTTATCTAGCTGGAGCGTATGCAGTTTATGAAGGTCGTCAAGGTGGTTTGTTAGATCCTGCTAATTTCTTTGGTGATAACAAATATACCAAATTCTTAAATACAAATATCTTCGATCTGCTTGGTCGTGCTGGTAAAGAGATTAGTTCAATTCAAACACAACATCAAAAAGTAGATGTTAACCTCAATATCGTATCCGATGTGAATCATAACGGGAACATTATCAACACAATTCGTTCTGAGATCGATAATGATAGAGAAAATCAAATCATAAGTTTCTATCAAAATCTAAGTCCTAACAATTGATAGACTTCTATAAAAGACCTAAAACATTATAAAAAACCCCACCGATAAGGTGGGGTTTTTATGTCTAGAACTACACGTAAACCAACTTTGAAGATTTGACAGACTCATTAAAATTGTCATACGCTGATGATATCAGTGGTATACAAATTCAAGCATTATCATGTAAGCCACTGATTTAATGGGCTGAGAGTCCCACTGTTTTTGTGGATAACTAAAATAAAAGTGTCATGGAGTGTTCCAAATTTGATAACACTCGCTGCGATTAAGTGTTTACTGGCGTTAACAATCTTTTCAACAAACTCATCACTACAAGTGCCAACGTAACAAATGTTGCAAGCGGTAAAGCTATCCACAATTCGGGGTGAATTTGTGCATTGAGATCGAACCCATATGTCATGACTGCGGCCACACAAACTTCCGCAGCGAATACCGCAACACCACTAGCAATCAACGCCATAATTCCGTACTCAGCCCACAGGGTTGTGTTGATCCGTTTCTTACTTGAACCTAATGTGCGATACAAACGAATCTCTTGTTGACGTTGGGACAAGCTTAACCTCAGTAGAGTAAAGATGAGCAGCAGACCAGCAACAACGCCTAAAAGAGCAAGGATGGTGATTGCTGATACGATTTGCTGAATCAGAGCCTGAATTTTCTCGCCCATAGTTCGGATATCTAAAACAGAGACCGTTGGGTGAGCACGTGACATTGACGTCAACAACGCTTCATTTCCTTCTTCAATCCTATAACTGATGAGGTAAGAACCAGGTAAATTAGCCATCACGTCAGATGAGAAAATAAAATAAAAGTTAGGCTTCATGTCACGCCATTCGACATAACGGATGGTATCCACTACTGCATCGTAATTCTCACTGTTTATTACAAAGCGCAGCGTATCACCGAGTTTTATGCCTAAGTCATTTGCTACATCCGCTTCTACAGATACACTCCCTTTGTTTGTCCATTCACCCGAAAGCACATCATTATATTCTGGTAGGGTATCTCCCCATGTCAGGTTTAGCTCTCGACGTATCGCGTCAGAACCTTCTCCTTCGTACTCAACCTCTTTAACATTTTGACCGTTGATCTCTGTTAGTCGTCCACGAATTATTGGATAAGCTTGTGACCGCGTAACTCCATTTTTATCTAGGGTTTCTAGGTAGTTATCGAGCTCATAATCACCAATGTTTAAAGCGAACACATTTGGTGCGTCTGCAGGTAAGGTCCTCTCCCAATCCGCGAGAATATCGCTGCGCACAAGCCAAATGATAGACAGCAACATCAAAGATAATGCCAAAGCACCAAACTGTAGACCGCTGGTTACTGGCGTCCGGTTGATACGACTCAACGCAAGCTTCATTGCAGGATGGGTTGAAACACGTGCAAACAGTTTTGTGAGTATGACGCTAACTGCTGCGAGTACCACAAACAGTACCGCTATACCAGTGAGCACGATCCAAACTAAGGTGTTGTCTGCATACAGTAAAAGCAATGGAACAACGGGAACTAGAACAAGTAACATTCGCTTCCAAGAACGTTGCGCTTTGCCCTGCTGTAGCACTTCTAACGCGGGAGTTTTAATCAAGCCTAACAATGGTATACCGAGAGCGGGAACAGTAATCAAGACTGCAGAGATAAATGCCACCAAAAATGGTGTGACGCCGTAACTAGGGAGTGGATCGGGTAATAAGTCTTTGAGTGGAATGCGTAATAAATACTCCAGCCCACTCCCTAGCAGTAGGCCGACGACACTGGCACTAATGAGAAGGATTGTGACTTGAATAAATAACCACTTTTCAATCCATCGGCGGCTCGCACCAAGACTTTTCAACATCGCAATAGTTTGTGTCCGGCTGTTCACGTAATTTTGACAAGTAAGAACCAATGTTGTCGCCGCCATAATGATGACAATCGCTACGGTCAAAGACAGATACTGCGTCGTACGTTCAAAAACCTCATTAGTACGACTGGCAGTATCTTGCGTGCGCCAGCGATCGCTCGGAGAAAGCTGCGTATCACCTTGTAAGCTCTTTAGTGTTTTATCATCGGCTTGTAAAAACAGACGGTATTGAACTCGGCTCCCAACTTGAATTGCTCCTGTTTTATCTACGTCACTTTGATGAATGTATGCAGAAGGCATTTGTTGAAATGGATTAAAGCTCAAGCCTGGTTCCATCAATACTGCGCCTGATACAGTAAACTCGGCATCGCCTATCGTGACACTGTCACCTGACTTTACGCTTAGTTGAGTCATAATCCGCTCATCAAGCCAGAGTTGGTTCTCTTTAACGCGACCGGCTGGATTATTTTCAAGAACGAGCTCTCCCATTAAAGGGTAATTATCATCCACCGCCCTTACAGAAATAAGCTGCATACCATTATCGCTAAATGCCATAGTGGCAAAGCGTGTCATCGTCGAACGTTCAAGGCTTTCAGTCGAGGCTAACAACGTGTCCGGAATGGGATTAGCAGACACAAACACCGCATCTGCCGTTAATGCGTCCTTCCCTTGCTTGACGATCACCTGCTCCATTCGTTCTGCTAATGCAGAAAGCGCAAAGATACTCGCAATCACGAGAATAAGAGCAACGCTAATAGGCCAAAGGTTCCCCTGCCTTATTTCGCCGAAACTCCAGCGTATCAAACTTTTATTCGACGAGTGCTGTGTTGTACTGTTTTGCTCTGTGGATGTTGCTTCACTTGATGATACTGCAGACATTATATCTCCTCCTTAAGCTCACCCGCCTCCATACGATAGATACGGTCACATCGGCTTGCTAGATGACCATCGTGTGTTACTAAAATCAGAGTTGTCCCGTGCTGTTCATTAAGATCGAATAGCAGCTCAATCACTTTGTCTGCGGTTTGATGGTCAAGATTGCCGGTAGGCTCGTCTGCGAACAACAGTTCAGGCTGTGTCATAAATGCACGCGCTAGCGCAACTCGCTGTTGTTCACCACCAGATAACTGGCTTGGTAGATGGTCGACACGTTTTTCCAATCCAACAGCAGCTAACAATTCCGCTGCTCTTGCTTCATCTTCGGCTTCACCACGTAAAAGACAAGGAAGCGTGACATTACGTAATGCACTCAAACTCGGGATTAACAGGAAACTTTGGAAAACGAAACCTAAAGAGTCAGCCCGAATTTTCGCACGTGCTTCATCGTCCAGTTTTGATAATTCATGACCTAATAAAGTAATTTCGCCTGATGTCGGCGTATCAAGACCAGCTAGCAACGTCATCAATGTTGACTTACCTGCACCGGAAGTTCCGACGATGGCGATTTTTTCTCCTTTTCGGATGTCAACATTTACGTCTTTGAGGATTGTTAATTGTTCTTGATTAGTAGAGACTTGTTTAGAAACCAAATTGGCTTGAACAATAGGTGCATTAAGTACAGGTGTTTGCATGATTCGTATACTTTCCTTAGTTCTATTTTTTTGTTTTTCCGCTACTGCACATGCGAGCGAAAAGCTACTTGTCTTGGGTGATAGCTTGAGTGCAGGCTATCAGATGCCGATCGAAGAGAGTTGGCCTAGCTTACTCCCTGATGCGTTGTCAGAACATGGTCAAGATGTAACAGTTATTAATGCCAGCATTTCTGGCGATACAACCGGCAATGGCTTAGCACGGTTACCTCAGTTGCTAACTCAGCATAGCCCTGACATGGTACTTATTGAGTTAGGTGCCAACGATGGACTGAGAGGTTTCCCTCCTAAACTTATTACGTCGAATCTTTCAAAAATGATTACCATGATAAAAGATTCTGGTGCGGACGTTGTCATGATGCAAATTCGGGTTCCACCTAATTATGGTAAGCGCTATAGCGATATGTTTTACGATATCTACCCTAAGCTTGCACAGCATCAACAAGTTGCCTTGATGCCATTCTTCTTAGAGCATGTTGTCACCAAACCAGAGTGGATGATGGATGATGGCCTTCACCCAAAACCAGATGCACAACCTTGGATCGCTGATTTCGTTGCTCAAGAATTAATTAAACATCTCTAATTTTAATGGTCTAGCTCAATAAGTTTTACGTAACTTTACGTTAATCTATTTTCAATTCCACTCATCGAGGATAGATAACAACATGCGAATAGAACCGTTAATTCAAGGTGTTGTTGCTCGCTCTGCGCACCCCAAAGGGTGTCATGCATCTATTAAAGAGCAAATTGAATACGTAAAACGCGCCCCACAGATCAAAAAAGGCCCAAAACGGGTTTTGATTATTGGAGCCTCCTCTGGTTTCGGCCTAGCGGCACGAATCGCCTTAACGTTCGGTGGCGCTAACGCCGATACCATTGGCGTCTCATTTGAGCGTGGCCCTTCAGAGAAAGGGGTTGGGAGTGCGGGTTGGTATAACAACGTCTTTTTTAAGCAAGAAGCAAATCAAGCCGGGCGTACCGCAATAAATATTGTTGGTGATGCATTCTCTGGTTCGGTGCGCAATCAAGTGATTGAAGCCATTGAAACGTACTTTGAGGGTGAAGTTGACTTAGTCATCTATAGCTTGGCAACCGGTGTTCGACCTAAACCTGAATCTGATGAGTTTTGGCGCAGTGTCATTAAACCTATTGGTGAACCTGTCACTGGCGCTTCTATCATGCTGGAGAACGATAAGTGGACAGAAACCACCTTAACGCCTGCAACAGAAGAGGAAGCCAATGCCACCATTAAAGTAATGGGCGGCGAAGACTGGGAAAGCTGGATTGACACACTCATTAATAACGACTCTATCGCAAACGGCTGCAAAACCATCGCCTTTTCTTACATGGGCCCTGACATTACGCACCCAATTTATCTCGATGGTACGTTAGGTCGAGCGAAAATCGATTTACACCAAACCAGTCATTCATTAAACCTCAAACTCGCCAACTTTGACGGCGGTGCTTACGCAACCGTGTGTAAGGCGTTGGTGACGAAAGCCAGTGTATTCATACCTGCTCTAAGTCCTTACCTGTTAGCGCTTTATCGAGTGATGAAGGAAAAAGGTACTCACGAACGCTGTATTGAACAAATGCAGCGACTGTTTACTACGAAGTTATACGATCAAGAGAAAGTGCCAGTTGACGGTGAACGCTTGATTCGAATAGATGACTTGGAACTTGAACCGCAAGTTCAACAAGAAGTCCACGCTCTTTTAGAACAAATGAATGCTGATAACTTTAAAGAGATTGGTGATTACCAAGGTTTTAAAGATGAGTTTATGAAGATCAATGGCTTTAACTTTGAATATGTCGACTATTCGCAAGACATTTCTATTGAATCGTTAATGTCGCTTAAGCCTTGATGCTTGTTATCTGTTTCAAGGATGAGATATGTGACAACTATTCCTAGTCCTGAACACTTTTCAGGACTTTTTTTTGTTTCGAGCCCTAGCCACCCTATACTTAATTAAAAAGCGAGAACAAAATAGAGCAGTCTGCATTTTTAATTCACAGGAAGTGAAACCACGTAAAGGATGACCTATATGGGGAGATTGCAAACATTAGACTACGAAATCCCTGAGTCTATGCGAAGAAGTTGGCAGGAAATCGTCAACTTACTGGCTCAAATAACGCACGTACCCACCACATTAATTATGCGTATCCATCCAGATCGCATAGAAGTAAATACATCCAGCGAAACTATAGGTAATCCTTATCGTACTGGCGATACTGAGTTGCTTGGCAACGGTTTGTATTGTGAGCATGTCATAAAACACAAAAGTGAACTTATTGTCCCAAACGCGCTTGAAGATGAAGAGTGGCAAAATAACCCTGATATCAAACTAGGTATGATCTCTTATTGCGGCTTACCGCTATTCTGGCCAAATGGAGAGACGTTTGGAACTATTTGCATGCTTGATTTTAAGGAGAATGAATACTGCGACACTTACCGGCAATTGCTTGGGACTTTTAAAGATTCAATCGAAGCGCAGCTTTCCATCGTGCATCAGCAACACAAACTTCAGCGTCTTAACAACGAACTCAAAAATAGAGTTGAGAATCGCACTACAGATTTGGCGCAGTTAAGTTATTCCCTAACGCAAGAGATTGATCGTCGCAGAGCCGCTGAAAAGCAGGTGAGCTACCAAAAAACACACGATCAAGGAACTGGATTCCTAAACCGAGCAGCACTCGAAAATATAGTCAGTGACACACTCAGAACGTTAGATCACAGTCAGCAATCATTAATCGTAATAAACATTGGTTTTAGCAATGCACGCAGTATCCAAACCCGTTATGGCTTTGAAGCTTTCGACGAAATATTGAAAGAGTTTCGGTATCGTCTTGGTAAGCGGGAGTCCAGACATTTTGTTACGGGGAGGCCTAGCTCCAATGATCTCGTATTGCTCGTTTGGGGCACAGACATCGATATAAAATTGCATCAGCTACTGAATGATATTACCGATATTGGTATGGGAAGTTTTTATGTAAAAGACACAGAGGTTCACCTAAACTCTTACATTGGTGTTGTACAAGCTCACCGAACCAGCAATGCTAAACAACTACTCCAGAACGCATGTTATGCCATGCTTTTGTGTAAAGAATCTGGCGAAGCGTATAGTTATTTCTGTGAAAGCCATTCAAATGAACTCAACAACCACAATCAACTGGAAAGCTACTTATTGCAAGCGGTAAGAAACGACGACCTAATGCTCTACTTTCAACCCAAAGTACACCCTCAAACCCACAAGTGGATTGGCGCAGAAGCGTTATTACGCTGGAGGCATCCAATACTTGGCGACGTATCCAACGAAGCATTAATACATATGGCTGAACAAAACGGGCTTATCTTTGAAGTTGGCTCTTTTGTTCTTCGAACCGCGATAGACAAAGCAAAACAATGGTCTGAGTTAATCGATAACTTCAAAATGGCCGTCAACGTTTCTCCCATTCAATTACAAAACGTAAATTTTGCAGAACAAGTGCAACACCTACTCGAGTCTTTTCATTTGCCAGCACACTTTCTCGAGCTCGAGGTGACCGAAAGCGCCTTAATTGCCGATGAGGTCGTAGCACGCACTACATTAAATAAACTGCACAAACTAGGCGTGACGTTGTCACTTGACGATTTTGGTACAGGATATGCCTCGTTCAGCTATTTAAAGAAATATCCATTTGATGCCATCAAAATTGATAAAAGCTTCGTCCAGCAAATGGAAAAGTCGGACGATGACCGCGCGATAATTTGCTCTATCATACACATTGCGAAAAAACTGGAACTCCAAGTCGTGATCGAAGGCATTGAATCTCCCCAACAAGAACAGTTTCTCATTGGTGAGGGCTGTGATATCGGACAAGGTTTTCTTTATGGTAAACCTATGCCTTGTAATGAATTTGAGCAAAGTTTGTTTAATCAGCGCCTTTCTGGCGGGAAATACGCCTACTCTTCCTAAGCATTCTCTTTACTATGAGGGCGGTGGTTTCTATAATCGCCGCCCGCTTCTATTAAAAGGCCAATATCTTCATGGATCAGTTGACTGCCACGCTTAAGAAAATTGAAAAGCAGAACTACCGAGCTTATCAGCAAATCAAAGGTCAATACGACTTCACTGATTTCACTTTGTTTATCGATCATGTACAGGGTGACCCTTATGCATCGGCGTCACGTTTTCGTGCGACTCGCGCATGGTCTTTGACTGGTCTTGAGTGGCTAAGAGACGAGTCTCCTGCATTTCAAAGAGGTGCACGTGATTTTATTGCGCGTAGTTTTGAACAGTTTGCTAAACAAGAAAACTCAGTATCAATTTCACTGACAGGCCAAACTGTACTGGATAGCACCGCGGTGTTGTTTACTGAAGAAGGTATTGAACTGCGTTTTCGAGTTAACTTACCAGCCGAAGGTCGTTCAGTATTGGGGAAAAAAGCCAACAACATACTGACTTTCCACCTGCCTAAGTTTATCCGTCGAGCAACTTTAGAGCGTGAACTCGACAAAGCCGCTTTAATTAAGCACTGCCAAGTTGTTGAAGACCAAGATGCCCTGCGAGAACAGTTGGAGGCCAATAACTTAGTCGCGTTTGTCGCAAACGGCAGTATTCTTCCTCGAATTGCAGGTAATTGCGACCTTCCTATGAAAGAAGCCGTTGAGTTTAAAGCCCCTGAATCTCTACAAGTCACTTTACATGCGCCAAACAAGGGTCATGTCACAGGATTAGGAATTCCAAAAGGTATCACACTGATCGTAGGTGGCGGCTTCCACGGTAAATCTACCTTATTAAATGCAATAGAGCGTTCAATTTACGATCATATTCCAGGAGATGGTCGCGAATACATTGTTGCCGATAACAAGGCTATGAAGATTCGTGCCGAAGATGGCCGATGCGTACACCACTTGAACCTGTCGAACTACATCAACCATTTACCGATGGGTAAAGATACGGCGGACTTTTCTACTCAAGACGCATCAGGCTCAACGTCGCAAGCCGCTTGGCTTCAAGAGTCTATTGAAGCGGGTGCAAGCACATTATTGATTGATGAAGATACTTCTGCTACCAACTTCATGATTAGAGATGAGCGTATGCAGGCATTGGTGGCAAAAGGTGATGAGCCAATTACTCCTCTCGTCGACCGCATTGGTCAATTACGAGATGATCTTGATATCTCTACCATTATCGTTATGGGTGGGTCGGGCGACTACTTAGACGTTGCCGATACCGTCATTCAAATGCACGACTACCAAGCCGTTGATGTAACTGAAAAAGCGAAAGAAGTTATCGCTCAGCACCCTACTCAACGCCATAACGAGTCAGAAGAACGTTTACAGACCTTCCCACCTCGAGCACTGAACCGCGTTGCGTTGATGAATATTCTGACTGACGGCAAGTTCCGTGTGAATGCGAAAGGCAAAGAGTCACTTCGATTTGGTAAAGAGTTTACTGATCTTAGCGCTTTGGAACAGATAGAGTCAGCCGATGAAGTCAACACAATTGGCTGGTTATGGTTCCAAATTGCTCAACTTCCAGGTTGGTGTAATCATCCAGCGAAGGAAATTGAAGAAATGCTGTCTGGTGAGTGGCATGCCGCTCTTCCTAAGCAAGGCGACTTAGCCAAACCACGCACACTAGACGTTATGGCTGCCCTCAACCGCATGCGAAAATCTCAGTTTAAGTCATCATGCTAGTTTTGATACGCTGACAGAGACAGTTCAATCAAAAGGCAGTTATAGTTAGCTGCCTTCCTTTATCTTTATTCTTAGCGAATCATTCGTTTCTCAGTACATTCCACGCTTCACAAAGAACTCTAAATCTTTCTGCATTGCCATTTTCTCGATCAGGATGCCAACGAAGCGCGAGTTTTCGCCATTGTTTTCTAATTTCCGCAGGCGTAGCGTCAGTGTTAAGTTCAAATAGTGACAGTGCCTTTGTCTTATCTACGCTGGCTACTGACGAACCACCGATGAACTTTTGATAAGTTGTCCAAAATTCATTCAACAGTCGACGCACTTCATCTTCGTCCGCTTCGTAATTGCGCCAATCTAAGTAATACTCACGCAAAGGATCATGAATATCGATCTTATGCCTCAAAGCTTCCATCGAAGACATGAGCTGAATATCCATGGCTTCGACTTGAAGCCAACTATCCGGATACAGAGTGTCTTGCAGTTGATATAATGCATTCATGATCAGGAAATTTCTTTTGAATAAATCCTTATCGGGAGAGTCGTCCAGCTTTGAAATATAACCTTGTTCACCCAACGAGCTTGCCAAGGTGTGCACTTTCCAATTAAAGGGCTGTTTTCTCAGAATTTCTAGCATTGGCCAAAGCAGCGGATTTTCTATTGCATGAGGCTCAATACTACTGACAGTACGTTGTCCTTCCATTCATCCTCTCTGACACGAGTTTAGGGCCCCATTCTCGGCACAAAAAACATAGTTTCCATTTTGTAGCATAAATGCAAAAAGGCCGATAGTCATTCACCATCGGCCTTTGTAAGGAGATCACGTAAAGGTTAAATAACCCCTAGCTCACGTAAACGTTCCATAAGGTAGCTATGTGCAGTGTAGCGCTCAGATAACACCACTTCCGGCTTTGGATGCAGGAACAACGGTAATGAGATACGTGACTTTTCTTGACGGCCACCCGTAGGGTTGATTACACGGTGAGTCGTTGAAGGGAAATAACCACCTGACGCTTCTTGAAGCATATCACCAATGTTGATGATTAAGTTTCCGAAGTCACATGGTACATCGATCCAATCACCCTCTTTACTCTTTACTTGCAGTCCAGGCTCATTGGCAGCAGGCAAAACCGTTAACAGGTTAATGTCTTCATGCGCAGCAGCACGAATAGCGCCTGGCTCTTCTTCGCCTGTCATCGGTGGGTAGTGAAGCACGCGTAGTAATGTTTTGTCACTGTTATTGATCATTTCTGACAACGCGATAGAGAACTTCTCTTGAACGTCCTTAGGTGCGTACGCTTCAACCCAACCTAATAGCTCTTGAGCAAATGCATTGGCACGCTCGTAGTACTCTAAGATTTCAGCTTTAAGCTGCTCTGGGATCTGCCCCCAAGGGTAAACATGAAAGTACTCTTTGATGTCTTTCACTTTGTGCCCTTTCGCCACTTCAGACACAGAAGGTGGGAAGTAGCCATCTTGGGTGTCTACGTTAAAGTGAAAATCATTCTTTTGATCTGAACAGAAAAACTCATGCCAGTTTTTGTAAATTGACTCTACAAGCTCTTGTGGAATCGGGTGGTTTTTCAACACACCGAACCCCGTTTCGCGTAGAGAGGTAACGAACTGTTGAGCAGCATCGTCAGCAAGATAATCGACAGTTTCCAGTTTCATGGCTTTACTTCTTTTTTATTAGACTGAATCATGGATTCTATGGATGGGCATGTTGTAAATCAAACTTTAATGAAAAGTGCACGCGCAAACGTTTTAATGTTGAGCAGTTTGCCAATAAATCAACATTTTCAGTGATCAAAAAACCCACTAAAATATCAATTGCACACCGTTCAATTAAGTGCAATCATTAACACAGTCTATGGAGTCCCACTGTAAGATAAATTGAAGGATCAAGTAACTCTATGAAAAGCACCTCAACACTCTTAGGATTAACGATTTTTTATGCCATCGTGTTTTTATTTTCTGCGTTGGAACCTAACTCACGCGCAGTTTGGTTTGCGGAGATTATCCCGGCGATTGGTATTCTTGTTGCTATTTGGGCGATTTCGATTCGCTATCAGTTCAGTAATACGGCTTACTTTTTAATGTTCATCTGGCTCTGTTTGCACACTATCGGTGCGAAATATACGTTCTCCGAAGTGCCGTTTGACTGGTTTAACGACATGATTGGTTCAGAGCGAAATAATTTTGACCGCGTTGCGCACTTTTCAATTGGCCTTTACGCATATCCGATCGCTGAATACTTGATAAACAAAAAACGGTTCAACAAAGCGTTCTCTTGCTGGTTTGCTTTGTTTGCTATCATGTCACTTGCTGCTGGCTATGAGATTATCGAATGGTGGTATGCGGAATTGGCTGGTGGCGATGAGGGAATTGCCTTTCTGGGCTCGCAAGGTGACATATGGGATGCCCAGAAAGATATGTTGTGCGATACCGTTGGTGCAGTGTTATCGTTATTCTTAATGTCGGCTCAACGTCGATTCTCTCAACCATTCTAAATAAGGGTTAAACCCATCAACAATTGGAACCTGTACGATTTGAGCGACTTCGTATTCGTGCAGGTTTTCTATTTTCTCTTCCACCAATTCATAAAGTTCTCGACGAGTTTTGATGACGAGCAACCATTCGTTGTCAGTACAAACCTCCCCTTTCCAAACGTAGTGGCTTTCAATAGGCATTGTTTGAATACACGCGGCTAATTGTGCATCTAGCAAACCTTTAATGATCTGATCTCGATTTTTTTCATTACTGGTTGTACTTAAAACCATGCAATAGTCATGTTTCATACTCATTTTCTAGCCCTTTATTATTTCATCGTCACTTTGCTGCCAATCATTTTGTAAGCAGGCGTTCCTCTCACTAGGGTATCTCTTGCAAATTCTTGCCCGCAACTGGGACAGATGCATGGGGTTTGTGTGAAATCGTCAACAATGCGTTCTTTGAAGCACTTGACCAGTGCGCCTTTTCCGCCTTTACGGTACTTGAATAGTTGAGTTTTACACTTTGAGCAATAGATATCGACGGTTTTCGTCGGCTGCTTCTTATTCGGTTTCGCCATGGTTACTTTCTATATCCGGTTTGACCCATACATTATTAAAATCAAACCAACCTAAGGCATTACACTTTGCATTTTGTAACGCACCGCTGTGGTCTTTATTCACGCCTAGCCAGCAGTGAAACATAGGAATCACCTGACAGCTTTTTACTAACTGTCGTCCTAGCTCACGCGCAGGAAAGTCTGTGTGCATGCCGGCACGCCATTGATCGACAAGTTTAGCCCATTCACTAAAATCGTAACCTGAACTGAACTTCTCAATATCACTGTAATCCAGGAGCCAGCCCGCCAACGCGTCATTTCGGTTCGTTGCAATGCCCATAGCTTTCACCCAGATATCCACTTCCTCAGGCGCGGGCGGTTGAGAATCATAACGAATAAACTCAACCTCTATACCGTGCGGTTTTAAGAGTGTCTTGATGGCCTTGGCAACTACTGGAAACATCGGATGCTTTTTCTGATACGCTACGGAAATTACCTTATTAACCTGTGGTACGCTGCCCGCTTCTGCTGGCCTAAGATCAATCCAACCGGGCTTAAGGCCAAACGCTTGCAATACTCCCAGTTCCATCACTTTATCTTGTGGAACATGCGCGTAAATCTGGTGACTGTTGAGGGTTTGCGAGAGGAACTCTGCCCAACGAGGATCTTTTGCAATCCCAGTGTTTTTGTTTAGTAATAGGAATGTACAGCCAGGGTCCAGCTCGACTTCATCGGATGAACCTTGTTTATCCATCTTCGGTTTTGACAGGCTTGGATAAACCATTGAGGAATAGGCTTCATCGATTACCCACACCTCCACTTGGTCAAGTAAAGGGCGAAAACCAAAGTAGCCATCAAAAGCAGTCAAAATAAGACGCTTATCATCATTCATTTTAACTTGGAACGGCCCTGTCCCTATCGGTTGTCTATCGAAGCTTTCAGAACGCAAAGCACTCGGTAGCAAAATTTTTGCTTGCGACTCACTCAGAGCCAGAGGCAGGTAGCGATCAGGACGGACGAGCTCAATATCAACGGTCCACTCTTGTGGTGAAGACACCCGCTTTATGTGAGAAAACAAGTTCAAGCCATTTAACGCAAGCACACTTTCAAGAACACAACTGGTTGTTAACGGTTCACCATTATGAAAGCGTACTCCACGACGAAGATAAAAACGCCAATGAGTATCAGAAATTGCTTCCCACGTGTGGGCTAAATCTGGTTGAAGTTGTTCATTTTCATCAAGGCGAGTGAGTCCGCTAAAAATTTGTCTGGCGATGTGCTGTTCAGAACGCCGCATCGGTTTCTGCGGGTTTAACATCGACAATGGTCGATAATAAGGCAAACGCACGACCTGCTCGCCCTGTCGATGCTGAAGCCCTAAATAACCTTGGATAACCTGCGTCAATCGTGCCGCATCGTTATCAAGCGCATCTAGAGCCTGACCGATTTTCCCTTCATCGAGATAACGCCTGGCGAGGTTTTCGCTGACATCGCTTCGATTACGTTTAAAAACGAGTTTCGAAAGTTTTCCTCGACCCGCTGCCGGATGCCACTCAATCCAGCCCTCTTCTTCAAGTTTATTTAGAACAATACGAGCATTACGACGTGTACAAAACAACGCTTCGGTGATGTCTTCGAGCTGAACGTCCGTATCGTGACCGGAAAATTTTTCAAACAGTGTTTCGAACTGAACACGTAAACGAGGGCTACTCATAAAGAGGAAATTCTTATCTTGTTGTCGATAAGCTAAGTTTCCTCATTTTTACCAAAAAGTGCAAACATCACACTATAGATTATTGAATATCGATACCAATTTCTCGCGAAAGTTCAGCCAGTTGTTCCTCGTTGTCCAGCTTGATAGACCATTTGCACTCTGCACCATGAGATAAAACAACGTTCGCTCCTCTACCCAGCAGCTGAATTGCATCGGTTTGTGCTTGCAAGGTTACCATTGCACTGCCGGAGAGCTTAATCACTATTTCACGCTGGGTTGCAATGATTTTTCCTAATGAAAACTCAATCACCATCTTAGTTTATACCGACTTTGTTTTGTGTTGTTTCACAGCGATGGTCAAGCGACTGGTACACACTAAACGGCCTCGCTCATCAGTGATATCGATTTGCCACACTTGCGTTGAAATACCCAGATGAAGCGGTTTTGCCGTACCAATCACATGACCACTTCGCATGGCTCGCACATGGTTCGCGTTAATATCTAAACCGACGCAGTAGCTGCCCTCATCGACAGAGAAGTTTGCAGCCAATGAGCCTAATGTTTCTGCGAGCACGACTGATGCACCACCGTGAAGCATTCCTAAAGGTTGATGAGTAAAGCTGCATACGGGCATGGTTGCTGTAAGGGAGTCGTCAGTGAAATCTGTATATTTAATTTGTAGGTGCTCGATCAGGGTATTTTTTGACGTGGCATTCAGAATCTCTATGCTTACGGGCTTTTTCCATATACTCATTGTTTTACTCTTAGTTTCACAAACTGGTTTGTTAGGTTGTAACGATGTGCTAGGAAGCTAGCATAGACGCTACTTGGGCATAACTTCAAGATGTAACATCTCACCTTCTTTATCAATCAGATGAATAACTTGATCCATGCATCATGTTACTATTTGGGTATATACTATGGCTTCAAAACAAAAAATTAAATGGAGCCTGTTATGAAGGTATGGATGAAAGCCTCTGCTCTTTTAACTATCGCGGGTTTAACAGCGTGTAGCGCATCACCGACGGGTCGCAACCAGATCCTGATGTTTTCAGATCAGGAAATGTCATCGCTTGGAGCTAAATCTTTCGAACAAATGAAGAAAGATATCCCAATCAGCAAAGACCGCAAAACGAATGCCTACGTTCAATGCGTTGCCAAACACATCACTGACACCATTCCCGCTCAATCTGGATTTAAAGACTGGGAAGTCGTTGTTTTTGATAGTGAACAAGTCAATGCGTTTGCTCTACCAGGTGGGAAGATCGGCGTGTATACCGGGCTTTTAGATGTCGCGAAAAACCAAGATCAGTTGGCAACAGTCATTGGTCACGAAGTCGCTCACGTCCTCGCTGACCACAGTAATGAACGTCTCTCACAAAGTCAGTTAGCAAATGCCGGGTTGTCTCTAGCAAACGTTGCCATTGGCGCTTCCGAGTACAAACAGTATCAACAAATGACGATGGCGGCACTTGGTGTCGGTGTTCAATACGGTGTTATCTTGCCATACGGTCGTACTCAGGAATCCGAGGCTGATATTGTCGGACTGGAATTCATGGCAAAAGCAGGTTTCGACCCACGTCAAAGTGTCGATTTATGGAAAAATATGAGTGCTGCATCAGGTGGTTCTCAACCACCTGAATTCTTCTCAACCCACCCATCGCACAGTACGCGCATTAAAGATTTACAAGCAACCATAAATAAGCTGCCTGCGTATAACGCGAAAGCACCAAGATGTGGCTAATTCATTGCTACTATCGTCTACTACTTAAGCTTGCCAAATAAAAAAGCTCCCTAGGGAGCTTTTAATGATTCTAATCAAGTGCCCAATATCTGTAGCGGCAAACTTAACAAACTATCTCCGAGAGTGGCAAAATACCAGATGATAGAAACAAAACCTCCGACAGAGACCAAGTACCAAGCCAGTGAGAATAGCTGCCCATAACGGGTTAATGGCAATAAATGGCTTTGATGTCGAGCTCTCCATTCCATCACCACTTCCAACATTCCCATTAACAATAAAAACCCTAGCAACGTCAGACCGAAATAGTAACTGATAAAAATGCCCAATAAAGCGGTCGCAATACTGCCAACTAACCCGACCCAAGTATTCATTGAGAAGGTAATACTTTTGAGCACATGGCCACCATCTAATGGTAAAATAGGCAGCAGATTAAATAGGTTTAGCAAGGCGTTAAACACAGCAAGCCCAGCGAAAATCACCTCACCAGTCATCCAATAAAGCAAAGTAAAAACAACACTAAGTACTAAACCGAAAAATGGTCCCATGATTGAGATAACCACATCCTGCCAGCGCGTGTTTATCTTTTCGTCACTTAGCGCCAAACCACCTAGAAATGGAATCAAATAGATTCCTTTGGTCTTCATTCCAAAATACTTCATCGCTCTAATGTGACCATATTCATGAAAAACCAAACAAGCGATCAACGCTAGCGCGAACTCGATGGAAAATAGCCAAGAATATGCAGCGAGACTTGCAGACGCTAACGCCACTTTAATAACTTTCGCACTTTTAAGTGCTTTCATCCCAAGAGATACGAGGCCTATTACACTTAAACGCTTTTCGGATGGTGGCGTAACTTCTGGCACTTGGCGCTCGATGTCTTTTTCATTTCGACAACCTTCGTTGACGAGCTCACCGTTAATTGTGACCTTGTAACTCAATTCAAACGGTTGCCATGTTAAAGAACACTCCAAATGACAGTTCAGGATTTCCTCACCCGCAGAGAGCTTAAACTGGTGTAGACAAGTCTCTGCGGTATTGTCACTGGCATCGATTTGAGACACCAACGTATTATCCCAATATAACTGCTGCCACCCAGCCATCGATCCTTCGAGCCTTAGCGAACGACCTAAAAATTCAACATTCAGTAATTCCAATGCGGTTCCTATTGCGTCTATTGAATAACTACATAGCGAGCGCGAATTATGCCTGTGAAGTGAAGAAACCGCAAAGCGAGCTATCTCTTGATTTGATCGTTATTTAACTATAAAGCTCGCAAAACAATTCTGGTCGTACCATTCTCTTCAAAAATATAACGATAATACATGCCCTTACAAGCCATCGTTTGACCTATGCATCATATTTAAAACGCAAAATACGCTCAAACTTTGACAAGTTATTAAACATACAATTAACATTACATTTACATCACCGTTGTATTTCGCGTATTAACAATTGGTGTAAGTACCACACAACAATTACAAGGACTTCGGTCCAGCATTATGACACCCTAGGAGGGTCAAGGATGAACAAGAAGCACTGCTCTCTGCTTACAATTTCAATATTGTTTGCGTGTAATGCCCACTCAGCGGGCTTCCAGGTAGCTGAACATTCGGCATCTGGTCTTGGTCGAGCATTTTCAGGTGAAGGGGCTGTCGCAGATAATGCCAGCGTCCTTGCCCGTAACCCTGCAGCAATGACACTTTTCAAAGAAGCTCAATTTTCGGGCGCGTTATCTATCATCGACCCTGAAGTCGATGTGTACGACACTGTAAACAATGAACACGCGAAAGATGTCGCTCCTTTACAGATCGTGCCAGCAGGTTATTACATCAGCCCTATCAATGATAACTGGGCTTGGGGTATCGGTATGTTCACAACATACGGTGTTGCTACCGACTATCCAAATGATATTTCCGCAGGTGATATGGCGGGTGACACTTCCCTACTTTCAGTAAACATCAACCCTAATGTCGCTTACCGTATCAACGAGTCTTTCAGTGTCGGTGGTGGTATCAACCTCGTATACGCTGAAGCAGAGCTGACTCGTCACAAAGGCGCACTCGCCGGTATTTTAGGTGGTAATAAGTCCGATAACCTTGTCGGCATGGAAGGCGAAACTTTCGCTTGGGGTTGGAATGTCGGCGCTTTATTTGAGCTAAATGAAAACAACCGTTTTGGCTTTGGCTACCGCTCTAAGGTTGATCTAGATTTTGATGACGGTGAGTTTAGTAGTTACGACTCTGGTCGAGCTTCATCACCAAAAGTTGATGGCCGTTTAAAAATCTCTCTCCCTTCAATTATCGAATTATCGGCTTTCCATCAACTGAATGAACAATGGGCTGTACATTACGGCTGGCAACAAACCGACTGGAGCACATTTAAAGAACTAAAAGCGACCAGTAACGAATGTAATGACGGAGTATGTTTCTTTAAACCTGAGAAATATGAAGACAACAATCGCTACTCCATTGGTGCAACTTACATACTTAATACAGACTGGACATTCCGTGCAGGCTTTGCGTACGACGAACAAGCAGGTGAAGCGACATTGAGTATCCCTGACAGTGACCGTTTTTGGTACAGCGCGGGCCTAACTTACGCAATGAGTGAGAATTTAACTTTCGATGCAGGCTTTGCACTTGTTAAGAGTAAATCAGGCTCTTTCACTGAGACAAATGCTCTGGGTGAAGAGATTAAGTTTGACTCAGAAGGTACTGCTTACATCAGCGCGGTACAGATGAACTACACCTTCAAATAATGGGATTACGGAGTAAACCAATGAAACACACGTTTAAATTATCAATGCTTTGTTCTGCAATCCTTCTTGCTGGTTGTGGTGATGATACCTCCAGCTCTGGTACTTCCGACAAAGTTCAATTTGAAGATGAAGTCCAAGCATTGCTTGATCGCGAAACATCCATCAGTTTTACGCTTCAAGGAGCGAACGCAGATGTACCGGCACCGTCTTACTTATTAATGGACACAAGCGATGGTACGCTTGGTCTGCCAACTGATGGCGATGATGCTTTAACCAACCCTAGAGCCTCGATGAATACGATGGATGGATGGTCAACGTCTATGCCAATCGTTCTTAACTTCAACGGCGACGGTTTTGCAGCGGGCATGCTGTCGTCTGGTGTTAAAGTCATCAAGATTAACCAACGCTTAACCGAGTGGGACGGTAAATCTAACCCAATCGAAGAGGTACTCGTTCAGAATCAGGACTACGTAGTTCAAGCAAAAGGTAACTCTCTATACATCCAGTTCTTGGCTGCACTTGATGAGTCAAGCGAGTACATTTTTGCGGTCACACAAGATGTTACTGACGTAAATGGTGAGCCAATTGGTACATCTGCAAGCTATGCAACTGGTAAATCGAAAGAGATCGTTTATGAAACTGGCGACCTTGCTTCTGTTCAAGCAGTCACTCAGGCGGTTGAAGGAATTTTTGGTATTGCCAAAGTAAACCCTGCAGACATCGTTTATTCTTCATGGTTCAGCACCCAGTCAGTAGGTGATACGTTAGCGGCAGTCAAAGGAGTAACCGCTACTGGTTTTTCTACTGGCGCAAACACACTAAATACCGTTTACAAAAATGACTCAAACGAAGGTTCAGTTGACTTATCAACGGCCTACACAATAACGCTCGGTGAAACCCAAGACTTTAGCACTGCGCTAGACTCTGACGATGACTTTAGTAAATACATTAGCGATCTAGACGCAGCTAAAACGGCAATTAAAGGCCTTTACATGCAATCAGGTGCCGATGTAAGCGTGACACAAGGTGTGGTAAGACTGCCTCATTACCTGGAAAAAGGCGCAAGCTGGAACATGCAACCAATGGTATCTGCGATGCCAAGCCTAGCGAAGCTAAGCGCAGCATTAGCGGATCCGAACGAGCAAGCAAACATGGTTCAGCAGCTATCAACAGGCGTTTTTGCAAATGATCCTGTTGATGTGACAAAGCTTGCTACAGATCCTACAGAGCAGCTAAAACTTGTTGGAGCTAAGCTTACTCTTACCGATGGTACCCAGCTTGATAGTGAGCGTATTATTACTCGCTACTCGCCTGTTCCCGTAGTGAAATCGGTTGAAGATGTCGAAGTACTGGTCTTCACACCTAAATCTGGCGTCGCGACAGACGTTGTGATTTATCAACACGGCATCACCTCAGCGAAAGAGAATGCGTACGCGTTCGCGTTCAATATGGTAAAAGCAGGTGTGGCAGTTATCGCTATTGACTTACCTATTCATGGTACGCGCAGCTTAGATGAACAACGTTCCGCAAATGCGAATGTACTGGCTTATCTAAATCTTTCCAACTTAGCCGTTGCGCGTGACAACCTACGTCAGAGTGTTCTGGATGTGTTAGGCTTGCGCGCTAGCTTGGTAGTATCTGCTCAAGGCGGTCTTTTAGCTGGAGGTCCTCTGCAAGGCTTCAACCCAATGACGGGTTCAAAAGTCAAAATGCTAGGTCATTCACTTGGCGGTATTGTCGCTACATCTGCCGTCGCAGCAGCAAACAATACATTGGGCAGCCCTACTGCGGATGCACTGTACACCTTTAGTTCTGCATCAGTACAGAACTCTGGTGGACAAATTGGTAATTTGTTACTGGGTTCAGACAATTACGGCCCTCAGATCAAACATAACCTCGCTTATGCAGCATCTAAAGACTATGCGAGTTACGCTGATGCATCATGTGCGGATCTAGAAGATAAAACATGTTACGAAGCATTTGAGGCTGCGGCAACGGAAGCTCAAGTAGCAGCGCTAGAAGCAGGTTTTTCACAATTTATCTATGCAGCACAGACTACACTAGACACTGTCGATCCGTTCACAAACGCTTCAGATTTAGTGGCATCTGGTTCGCTAACGACACCATTCTTTATGACAGAAGTGGATGGCGATAGCACAGTACCAAACAGCGTTCCAAATGCACCATTCGCGGGTACTGAACCGCTCGCTAATAGGCTAGGGTTGAAGACTGTGAACAGTACGGACACTACTGTGAATGCAACTGCGAGCTTTGTACAGTTTAATGCTACTGCATCGCACAGTACTTTTGCTTCGCCAAATGGCACTTTGTCTGATATTGATCATCATGTAGAGATGCAGATGGAAAACACTGACTTCTTAATGGATGACGCATTAACAGGTGTCACTAACACTTCTGTTTTGAAGTAATCGCAACATCCTTCCTACCAAAGCCCAGTTTCTACTGGGCTTTTTCATTTCAATTCTATTCAAACCCCCTCATATTTCCTCTGCTATAGTTAAATCGATGTCTTTGCCTAACTCACTTGTTTAAAAGGAAAACTCTATGCGCGTATTGACTGTTATTGCCACTGTATTACTTCTTTCTGCATGCGGAAGTAGCCAATATCTGATGTCGACAAATGAAGGGAAAATTATTACCTCTTACGGTAAACCAGACCTGAACGAGGAAACGGGTATGTACGAATATGAAGACATGGATGGTAAAGAAATGAGTATTTCAAAAGAGCAAATTGTCCAGATTGTCGAACGTTAACGACAGGCCCTCTGTAAATTAGAGGGCTATGTTCTAGCCACCCTCTCTCCACATTTACCTCTTTTAGGCTTGTAATCGTTGTAGAAATTGACACAACTAATTCATAAGCCAAAACAATTAATAGTGTCTTTTATACTTCCGTATTATTTATTTAGCGAATATTTTACATCTTCACCTTAATCAGGTTGGAGTATTGTAAAATCTAGTCTTTAATTCGCTAACACCCTTTTATTTCTCAGGATAAAGTGGATAATACCGCCACAAAATAACATTACTAAGGTGAGTCCTTATGTCTATTGAAGCTACTCTGCTTGCGCGCTGCGAGTCAAAATGTGAACTGTGTTCTTCTGAATCTCAACTAACTGCATACGCTGTCCCACCTCACGGTAATGTGACGGTTGATACTGCCATCATGGTTTGTGATAAGTGTCTGGGTGAGATCGATGAGCCAAAAGACATTAACCACTGGCGTTGTCTAAACGAAAGCATGTGGAGCCAGGTTCCTGCTGTACAAGTGACTGCATGGCGCCAACTCACTCGCCTAAACACAGAAAGCTGGGCTCAAGATGCTCTTGACATGATGTACATGGAAGAAGAGCAAATGAACTGGGCAATGAAAGGGATGTCTGCTGACGATAAAACGGTTGACTGTAACGGCACTGAACTTAAGAAAGGTGACGATGTAACAGTAATTAAAGACCTACCAGTAAAAGGCACTAACCAAGTAATCAAACAAGGTACAGTGATTCGTGGTATTAGCCTTGGCGATGATCCAAAGCTAGTTTCGGGTAAGGCAAATGGTGGTCAGTCGATGTACGTGATCGCAGAATACTGCCGCAAGAAGTAATATCTCACTTCAGTCAAGTCAAAACGGGGCACCAATGGTGCTCCGTTTTTCTATACAACACTTAATCTACTATCATGTCTACCTCCTCTAGAGTGTTTCTTTTCTAGGGCGTAGGTTGAGTAGGCATGTTTTACAAATAAAAAAATACCGGCTCATAGGCCGGTATTTCTTACACTATTTCAATATTAACGGTACATACCGATGTCTTTTTGAATATGTGCTGACAAGTCTTCTGCGTAGTAACTGCGTGGCGCAGTGTTATCTACAAATAGAATGTCCAGTAAGTGAGCAATCAGTCCTTTGAAGTTAACCGCGTAGGTTTTCTTATCCATAGAGGTTGGTAAAGCTACATTTGTCATTTGCATTGCTTGTGCCATGATTGCCTCTCTTTAAAAGCAGTAGTCTGTTTAGTTGGTTGTATATTAGTCAGTTTCTTATTGTTTAAGAAATGACAAATTTTACCCATTCAGATTAGAATTTCTAATAAAACAAACTCATTACAAAACTCAAAAATACAAATGAATAATAACGGCATAAATAATCACAATTGCTGTAATTACATTGAATAACTGAACATCACCTGCATAATTCCCCCTTAACTCACAACATATATTTAACAATATTTTTCGTTATTTCTTTTGATTTTTGTGCTTACTTTATATTTTTTGATTAGTAATATTAACGCTATTTTGACGCTTCGCTTTATTTTTTAGGAGTGATGCCACCACTGCCGATGTCATCGCAACAACTAAAAATGTGAGAGACCATGCTGTCGGAATCTCATATTCTGTTCCAACCAATAGCATTTTCACCCCGATAAACATCATGATTACTGATAATGCTGGTTTTAAGTATACAAACTTGTCTAACATTGCTTGAAGAACAAAGTACAGCGATCGCAAACCCAATAATGCAAATACGTTCGCGGCTAAGACTAAAAATGGCTCTCGCGTTACCGCGAATATAGCTGGTATAGAATCCAACGCAAACATAACGTCCATTACTGCAATGACACCAACAACGATCAGCATCGGTGTTGCCACCCACTTACCAGCTTGCTTTAAGATTAAGTGATTTCCTTGGTAGTCATCTGTAACTGGCAATACCTTTCGAATCAACTGCTCCGGATATGGATTAACCTCTTCTGCTTCGCCTTTGTCGCGAGCTAGCTTAACACCTGTCCAAATAAGGAAAGCAGCAAATAAGTACAATACCCAGTGATACTGTGCAAGTAACTGAGCACCAACCGCAATCATGACAGCGCGTAAAACTAGCGCACCTATCACCCCCCAAAGCAATGCTCTCGGACGCAAGTGCTCCGGCACACTGTATTGTGCAAAGATGATGGCAAACACAAACAAGTTATCCACGCTTAGCGACTTCTCTAGTAAGTAACCAGTTAAGAATGAAATAGTTGCTTTGTCGTTCGTATAAGCGCTATGTGGCGCGTAAAAGTCCCAGAATAAATAAATAGAACCTGCAAAAACAAAGGCAAGCAAGAACCAAAAAACACTCCAAACGATGGCTTTTTTCATCGTGATAACGCCACCACGTGTTTGATAGATATCAAGCGTAACAAGAACAAGGGTAAATAAACCAAAAGCACCATACATCGCTAATGATTCTTGAAGAGGCACCGATTGGCTCAATTGGGTGGCATTTTCGATAAGAGACATATTTCCTCCCATGGCGGAAGGACTTCGTTTGGTGACCTTCCGCAGACAATAACAACCAACAGCCACATAACGATTATGTGCTGCTAGTCAATGAATGCGTTGGTCTCGTTGAAGTGTTAACGTGAATGAACCACGTAACACCTTTACTTACCGGATAAGCTGATGCTTAACGAGATGACGATAAGTAAACTTGCGCTAACTACTCCCCAAACGCCGACATAATAACGCCGAGCGTCAGGCTTTCCAACAAAAAAACCTTGTCTTATCGAAATAAAATTCTTATCAAAAATCAGGAAGCACTATAAAAAGAAAGAAATGGATTCAACCACCGCAACTATAGTAAACAGACAAAAAGCAGCAAATGGCTCAAGACAAACTCTTCATTGGTTAGAGGCCTAACGGGGAAGATAGATACAAAAAAGGAGCATTACTGCTCCCTTTTGTAGCATCCACATTCTTAGCAATTCAAAAGCCGCTTAGAGGCACAAAGTAGACAAGTGTTGACCAAATTGCGATCCAGGCAACCACGACTGCCGTATCTGTCCAATCTTTATTCCACATACTGCCATCCTCATCAACCCATGTAGTAAGTGGAGAGCAGCAAAATCAATACCAGTATCTATTATCGACGTCGCTTTGTGTAAAGTTTGTGACTTTGATTCAAACAGTTTGGCTCATCGGTCAGGAGTTCAATAAAACAATCAGCCATGGACAAACTGGTCACACGCCCTTCTCCTTTCATCTCCTGCAATGCGTCGTACCCCTCTTTCCCTTTCATCGTATAGGCAGAAGAAGTCCCTCGATACCAAACATCATCTTGAACACCTACCCATTGTTTACCATCAAAAATCACTAATGATTGAACTCTTTCACCTTTTGGGGCATCTGCGTGGTACTCGAAGTTTAAATTGTAAGTGTACGGATAACTGCCAGATCCAGTGCCTTCTACGCCATTGTTGAGTGCATTATTTATCGCGCCTTCAAGTGCACGGCGAATAGCGCTGCCTTTTACATCGTAAAAGCCGATAGGAACGGCAAAAGGCAACAGCCGTCCGGCAATGTCTGCCACTGTGATGTTGCCAGGGTTCAAAGAGGTTCGCACGCCACCCGCATTATGAATTGCAAATTGAACGTCATATCCACGTTTGTTTAAACAGTGCAGAAATGATCGGGCAACGGAGGAAGCCAACTCACTCTCACCAAATTCATCGGGAATTCTCACATGACGCTTTTTGGTGTCAACACTAGCAATGACTTGTGACTGTAACTGCCTGACCTGAGGAATATATTTATCGCTCAGGATCGCTTGAGTTTCCGGGTGTTTCTTACAAACCACGACATTCGGTTGACCATGGATGAAGTCGCACGCGGTTTCGAATACACCTTGGTCGAGCTGTTGGTTTAGCGTCGAGTCCCAAAAAATACGTCGACCAAGCAACAGTTCATTTTGTCCACTCAACATCGTTGCTTTACCGTGTTCATCAAACTCAATGACGCAGTGCCCCATTGTCAAAGCATGGAAACCCGCTTGCACCACATAGGTATCATTAATTTTGATACCGTAGGGATCGTCTTGTCCTAACCCTATTGATGAAAAATCACCTTGCAACCGGTGGCTGTGTCCACCAACAATTATACCAATACCTGCGACTTGCTCAGCTAACTCTAAATCACCTTCATAACCTAAGTGGCTCAGAAGAATAATATTTTTTATACCTGATGAATGGATTTGTTTTACGGTCGCCTTGGCGGTTTCAATTGCTGAGTGAAAAGGCGTGTCTGCATCAGGGTTTGCGATGTCGCTCATTTTATCTATGGATAATCCGAAAATCGCGACCCGCTCACCATGGAATTCTTTAACAATGTATTGAGCGCTCTGTGTATCCGGTTGGTAACTATATACATCCTTGCAATCACTGATACGGTGAGGTTTTTTAAGTGATTCATTGGATAAATCCCAGTTGCCAGCAAGCAATGGGAACTGAGTACGTTGGCAAAACAATGCAACTGGCTCATTCCCCATATCTAATTCATGGTTACCTAACGCCATTGCATCAATCTTTAATGCGTTCAATAAGTCGGCATTGGCTTTGCCTTTAAATAGTGAGAAATACAGCGTACCTTGGAAGCAATCTCCGGCATGGAGGAACAACATCCCATGACCTTGGCGCTGAGCATCATCTCTTAACTGCTCGACTCGGGTTGCGATACGAGAAAAGCCGCCAGCACTGACATAAGGCTCTAGCGTGAGTTCATTGTTTATCTTAAGCTTTAACTGTAATGACGTTGGTTCAAAGTAGGAATGTGTGTCATTGATGTGTGCCAGTTTGATTCTCACTGGCTTATGATTGTTATTCATCTTCATCTTCTCTTTTTTCATTCCTTATAATAATAAGAAGTGAATCATGACAGAATCATGAATTTTATGAAACTGCGATTTAGGATTTCATGTTTAAGTGATCACGATGCTGTCCCCCGGCTTTGAAAGCAAGCCTCGCTTGTAACGGTCTCTATTCAGTAAGAGGCTCTCGTAATTTTGTGAACTGAGCTTAACTCAAAAATTCCGAATTCATATATGCTTAGGAGTAGCAAAATAACTCTCGATAATTCAAATAATTGCAAGGAGGATTGAGATGAGACTAGAACGCATCGAAATCTCCGGGTTTAGAGGCATCAAACGCCTTTCACTCTCTTTTGACGAACTCACCACGCTTATCGGTGAAAACACGTGGGGCAAATCATCATTACTCGATGCCCTTTCCATCGCATTACCTGCCGATGGCTCATTGTATCAATTCAAACTGAAAGATTTTCACGTTGACTACTCAATTTCTCATCCACAAACACAACACTTACAGATCATTGTTTGTTTTAAAGCACAGGATAAAAACGAAGTAAAAGCGGGACGCTACAGACGCATAAAGCCTACATGGTGCACCAACGAAGATGGTGAGCAAGTCATTTACTATCGTATTAGTGCGTCTCGCGATGAGCACGGCATTAATACAGAGTACGCGTTTTTGGATCATAACGGCAAACCCAAAAAACTTCACCACTCAGAGAAACTCGCTATTGAGTTAATGACACTTCATCCTGTAATCCGACTACGTGACTCCCGACGCTTCCCAGATTTAAACCATGTCAACGGCGATGGTAAAAATGCTCGGATTGAAAAACGAATCAACAACACCTGTCGACGCTTATTGGCTATGCCTGGCCATGTGAATAAAGGTGAGATTCGTAGTAGCCTCGACTCAATGCAAACGCTTGTTGAACACTATTTTGCGTTCAGAAGTGTCAGTAAAGGTAACCCACGCAAACCTCGTGATGGTCTTTTCTATACAAGCCCTTCCTCTGATAAAGGTTTGAGTCAGTTCTTGAAAGAAACCAATGACAAACAAAGCCGCTTGCTTTTAATGGGGTTACTCAATGCCTATCTTCAAGCTAAAGGCCCCACCGATTTAAGGCGCTGTGCGAGACCAATACTGATCATTGAAGATCCAGAAGGTCGACTGCATCCAACTCATCTAGCGAGAGCGTGGTCCTTATTGCAATTGTTGCCAATGCAAAAGATATTAACCACCAACAGTGGCACGTTACTCGGTTCTGTTCCACTGTATTCAATTCGACGTTTAATTCGGCTATCAGACAGAACCATCGCTAAGAGTTTAAACTCAACAAAGTTTGGTCGAGATGAGTTGCGCCGAATTGGTTTCCATATTCGTTTTCATCGTTCAGGCGCATTATTTGCGCGGTGCTGGTTACTTGTTGAGGGCGAAACCGAAGTTTGGCTTTTTCATGAACTGGCTCGTCAATGCGGGTATGACTTGGCTGCCGAAGGGGTTCAAATCGTTGAGTTTGCTCAATCAGGTCTAAAATCACTCATCAAAGTAGCAAAAGAGTTTGGTATTGATTGGCATGTCGTTACCGATGGCGACCCAGCAGGGAAAAAGTACGCGCATGCAGTACGAGCACAGCTCGACCATGATCAGGAAAGGCATCGACTTACGGAATTACCCGACCGAGACATCGAGCACTTTCTGTACAACAATGGTTTTGAACTTTTCTTTAAGGACATCATCAAAGTTCCTCATGACCACCCTATCCCTGCTAAAAAAGTCGTAAATCGTGTTTTGAAAAAACATGCAAAACCGGACTTAGCTTTGGCTATTGTTTCTCATTGTGAAGAGAAAGGCATGGAGTGTATTCCTGTACTTCTGCGCTGGACACTTAAACGCGTTGTTACCATGGCCAACGGCAATACATGAGTTAGGCGTATTTTACACTCAGCGTATTGTCTTGTAACACAAAAAAAGCACACCAAGTTGGTGTGCTTGTATCAAACATCATTAATTTTGATTAAGGGTATTGAGAGGGATAAAACTCAATACACAGTGGATACCAATAAGATCGGGGGTTCACTACTGTGCTTGCTCAGCAAGCGAAGAAGAAGTAGCGGTTGATTTCGTATGCAACCATAGCCCTGTCGCTTTCATTAGATAGCCAAACACACCTCCTAGCAACAACGATGGAATGACAAGTTGCCAGTTTCCGTCAGCCGCAAATGTTGCGCATGAACCAATAAAAGTACCAGGGATGTACGCGAGCCAAGCCTGTTTAGCTTGAATACACATGAAGAATGCCACAATAGCGGTAATCACATAGCCAATAATTTCCAACCCCACGTAAGTGGAACCGTGAATAATTACCATTGCCCAGAATACGCCTGTCATATTGGTGATTAAGCTGATGCCTAGTCCTTTCAATCCGCTCGTTGGCGCTGCAAAGTAGCTCGTGCAACCTAAAAAACCAGCCCAAGAAAGCAAACCTAAAGAGATGGCGATCCAACCCCATACGCCAGATAAAATTCCAGTAGTGATAGAAATAGCTAAAAGTGTCGTCATGGTAGTCATACCTACTCGGCTATTATCGTACCTATATGGTTCAATAACTGCCTTCATACATTGAAATCAAGGACACATGTTAGATACATCAGCTCAGCTTATCGGTGATATTGATCACAATAAGATATTATTATTTTCACAATTTACATTAAAAGTTTGACGCAAACGATAAATCAACAGATTTGGGGAATAAACCCAACTCATCTCGTAGGCATGTTTAATCAACCTTTAAAGAACTGAAGGCTTCCCTTTCATCATTCGCAGCCCCTCTCTTTTAATGCAGTCGACTAATGGGTTTTCTGCCATATCTGAGCGCCATATAAATGAAAGCGTCCTTTCCATTTTTAACTCAGGTACATTTAATGCCACAAGATGACCTGCTTCTATATATCGCTCTACATCTAAATACGGTAAGCAAGTAAGGTACTGACCATTAGCAACTAAACTACGTAACACCGGAACGTGTTCATACTCGCGCCACACATCCAAATCTTCAATAAGGTGGTGAATGGAACTATCAAATGTTTTTCGTGTGCCAGAGCCATGCTCTCTTAGTACCCACTTCGCTTGCTCTAACTGCGCAAGGCTAACGGACTGATTACGCGCAAAAGGATGATGAGAAGCTGCGACAACAGTAAGATGATCACGACACCATACTTCTTGGTGTAAACGGTTATCATCACAGCGCCCTTCAATAATCCCTAAGTCATACTTGTAATCTAATACCCCATCAATCACCCCTTTTGTACTTTGTACACCGAGGGAAATACGCATTTCTGGAAAGTCATTATCAATGATACTGATAAGGTCGGGAACTAAGTGCTCTGCTGGGGTTTGACTCGCTCCCATACGAATCTCACCACTCAATAAATGTTGCTCATAGAAGCCCATTTCAATCTGCAATGCATCTTGTAGCAAGCGTTTTGCTTTTGGTCGTAACCACATCCCCCAATGGGTTAACGCCATTTGCTTGCCTTGCCTCTCAAACAACGGCCTGCCAAGCATCTTCTCTAATTGCGCAAGCGACATACTCGTCGCTGATTGTGTTAAAGCCAATTTTTCTGCGGCTTGGCTTACACTGCCGGTATCTGCAACTGCGTCGAAAACCGCTAATTGCTTAAGTGAGTAGCGCAAAGTGTCCTCCATTATTAGTGGGTATTTCCCAATCCCCACAATTGTTAAAGCATGCCCCAATAAGCAATAGAGTTCATTTTACCTAGCCCCGTAAAGTTATCAATTAATTTGATGAGGTTTCTAAATATTATCAATTTTACCTTACTAACCGTTCTCCCTATTCTGAGTACGCGGTTCGGGAACACCGCAAGCCTCAATGGTTTTGAAACCGAAGTCATTGAGGCTCTTAATAAAAACAACAATTTCATTTTTGAGTTAATAACCAAGGATTTTTTATGCGATTACAAATTAAGGAGTCAATATGGCGGTGACCAGTTCTCAAAATCACCAGTATTTTTCTCCAAAAGAGATGATGGTTGAAGCGGAAAAATTTGCGTTAAGTAAGGCAAACAAAACCAGCAGTATGACATTAAGCCTCGCCATTATGGCCGGCGCGTTCATCGGGTTAGCATTCTTGTTTTACATCACGGTGACCACCGGCAGTACGGGCGCTGGTTGGGGCTTGAGCCGCCTAGCTGGTGGACTCGCATTTAGCATGGGATTGATCCTCATCGTGATCTGCGGTGGTGAATTATTTACCAGCTCCGTCCTATCCAGTATTTCTTGGGCCAATAAGCAAATCTCGTTCGGTAAGATGCTTTCGATCTGGGGCAAAGTTTACGTTGGTAACTTTATTGGTGCGATGTTCCTACTTGCGCTGGTTACTGCTGCTGGTCTTTATCAGATGGATGGCGGTCAATGGGGATTAAATGCGCTTAACATCGCACAACACAAACTTCACCACACTCTTATTCAAGCGTTTGCACTCGGTATTCTCTGTAACCTGTTGGTCTGCCTAGCGATTTGGCTGACATTTAGTTCTGCAAATGCAATGACAAAAGCAGCAATGACAATTTTGCCTGTGGCAATGTTTGTCAGCAGCGGTTTTGAGCACTGTGTTGCGAACATGTTTATGGTTCCACTTGGTATTGTTATCGCGAATTTTGCACCTGAATCTTTTTGGGCATCTGTCGGTGTGCCCGCGTCACAATACACAGACCTAAACATTAGCCACTTTATTACCGCTAACTTAATTCCTGTCACGCTTGGCAACATCGTCGGCGGAGCGGTATTAGTTGGCCTTTCAAACTGGTGTATTTTTCGCCGACCAGAACTAAAAGCAGCGAATATTTCTTCTATCACTACAACTACAACACTGTCGTCAGTTAAGGATTTCACCATGAAAAATGCCTCTTTTGTTAAAGACATTATGAACCCAAAACCAGTCACCATTCGTGCAGAAACGCCAATTGCAGCCGCGCTGGATGTGTTACTTGATAATCACGTAACGAGCGCACCTGTTGTAGACGTACAAAATCGATTAGTTGGATTCTTCTCTGCTCACGATGTGATGGTAGAACTATGGTGTGAGGACTACATTCCGGTGAAAGACCAAAAAGTCGTCGACATCATGAGCAGAGATGTGGTCGCATTTGACGTTGGTGATCGCCTCGTTGATGTTGTGGAATTCCTATGTATCGATAAAGAGCAGTTGTACCCAGCGAGCAGTATGGGTATTGCCACTCGCTTGACGTCTTTGTCTCTCGAAGAACGCGCTAAAAGTATCAAAGTAAGTAAGCCACAAGTGCTTCCTGTGCTTGAAAATGGGCAAATGGTCGGGGTGGTTACTCGTACTGAAGTATTAAAAGCACTACGCCCGATTTTTGGTGAGCGTTTAAACCTAGTGGAAAAAAGCGAGTTAGAAACAGCGTAATTCGCTAAACATTTACAACGTCTATTGGCTTTCAATCGCTATCACTGACTGGTTTATCGATGTTAGTGATGTGATTAAGATAATAAAAAAGCGCTCTTCAAGTGAAGAGCGCTTTTAGTGTATCTAAAAGGAACTAATTACTTCTTAATACCTTCGATATGAAGTTCCATATCGACGTAGCTTGAAGCACCCATTACTGGGATGTCAAAGTCAGCAAGCTCTAGGCGAGTGTTGCCAACAAAGCCAGCGCGCTCGCCGCCCCATGGGTCACTGCCAGCACCAACGAATTCAGCCTCTATAGTAATAGGCTTAGTAACACCGTGTAGCGTTAGATCACCAGTTACATCTAGTTTGCCATTGCCTTTATCAACCACTTTTGTGCTCGTAAAGGTTGCTTCACTGTATTTACCAGCATCGATGAAGTCACCACTACGAATGTGTTTGTCACGTTCAGCATGGTTTGAATCTAGGCTGGTTGTATCAACAACAACATTTACTTTTGAGTCAGCAATGTTGTTTTCATCAAAAGAAAAGTCACCAGAAAATGTATTGAAACGACCTTTGATGAAACTGTAACCCAAGTGGCTAACTTTAAAGTTGATTGAAGCGTGAGCACCTTTGGTATCGATGACATAATCTGCAGCTTGCGCACCAAATGGCAGTGCCATAGCGATAGCTAATCCTGTAGCGAAAAGTGACTTTTTCATTTTGAAGCTCCTAACATTTTTCTTAATGTGTTGTCTTTATCGATAAAGTGGTGTTTTAGTGCAGCAATAGCATGTAAGCCTGCAATCAGGATGACTGCCCAAGCTGCATAGAAGTGAATCTCACCTGCAATATCTGATTGGCCTGGGAATAACTCTCCCGCTCCTGGCACGGTGAACCAATTAAACACTTCGATGCCGCGTCCATCAGACGTTGAAATGAGGTAACCTGAAACAAAGATGGTGATCAATAGTAGGTACATGACACCATGCGCTGCTTTAGCAGCAAGCACTTCGTAACGTTTGCCTTCTACCTTTGGTGACGCCGTCACATGTTTCCATACGATGCGTGCCAAAGTTAAAATAGCGAGTAAAATACCGACAGAGCGATGGTAATGCGGCCCAGTTCGATACCATTCGCTGTAATAGCTAAGGTCGACCATCCACAAACCCACTGCAAATAGACCAATAATGCACAGCGCTGATAACCAATGCATCACGCGTGCAGTAAGGTTGTAATTCTTTACCAGTGTATCCATCTCAAGTTCCTAGATATATTCCTAAGTTAATGCTGAGCAAGAAACACTACATTAACCTATTTACGTCATATGAAACAGATTATTTACCATCATTTACATCCAGCCAATGGTACCGTATCTATCAAGTTGTTCGAATTTTTTGAAGGAACTTTAAATCGTTTGTAAAACTGAAACTTACAGCTTAATTTCTTGTTCTATCTCATACAGCTCTTCGGAAACTTCTAACATTCTGCGTTCAACCAGTAACTTAGCATCTTCAACACCCTTGTTATAATAAATCGGTCCTAGTTTTTCTGTAATAAAATCAATTAGGAACTCACTATCGAACTGGCCAATTTCAACATCTAGCTCGTCTTGCATGTAATCTTGAATGGCGGTGGCCAACGCCTCTTTTTGTGCGCGTTCTAGCTTTATCATTTTTTCCCTTTCAAATTTTTGTTCAACTTCTGCTTCTTTCGTGTTGCTCTATTAAAGATTAGACACGGTCATTTGTGAGAAATTTGGTGTTTAGATCAAGAAGTTGCCGAAGTAAATTAGTCTATTCTCAAAAGACTATGCTAACCTTTTGCAGTTCGTTTTGTAATTATTAAGGGATATTCTTTGCTACTCGACCTAGTTATTCAAAGTGTTAATGATTTTCAAGACGACTGTCTTAAGCTGTGTGAAAAGCATTACCCTGCGGTGCATAACCAAGGCATGAGTGAGCATCATCTTGGTCTCGCGTTTTCAAGAAGGATGGAACATACTTTTCGTCACTTTGGATACAACTGCGTGATAAAGCCAATCGAAGTGTTGGATTCTCCAGACCTTCCCCATCACTATCGAATTTCATCCGACATTGGCACTGTCTGGGTTCTGAGTCACCATATGGTCAGTGCCGGAAAATCTTGCCGGGAAAACTTACTCTCATCAATTACGGAATGGCAGAGTGAATATGGCTATGCCTTACAGCCTAATGACCTACTCTTTTTGGTTTGCGATCATTGGATAAGTCGCAGCAAAACGAGCCGAGAATTGCTTCATTGGTGGATGGGGGAACTACCCGATCAGATCAACGAATACACAGAACAAGGAATCACACTGTACACCAGCGAGTCGCAACTCACGCAATCGTTGGACACTCGATTCGGTATTAGCCCTTGTTACATTAAGTTTGGGCATCCTTTACGGCGTTCGAACAAACAGCAGTTAGTCAGAAAATATTTGCAGTTGTATGCCGTACTGCAATGGTAGCATCAAATTGAAGTGCTGAGATTATCAATTATTTCATCAATTTGTTTGATATCACTCGACAAACCTACCCATCCATTACCATCGTTCTTGCTTGAGTTAATGAGCACACTTAGATTCATTGCCAATGAAATAGAAAAATTAGCGCGATAACGCTGATGTTGAGACATTGATTTAGGTTGTGGTAACAATGATGAGCATCTCGCAACTACTTAGTTGCATCCGGAAACAAGCAGACGGGCAGTATATTGCGAAATACGCGAGCTTCACTCTCCGCAGTGTCTTTCAACCCATATATAAGAACGATATTTCCATCGTTGGCCTTGAAGCACTGGTAAGAATTAGCAATGCCAATGGCACCATGGTTAGGCCAGATCAGTTTTTCCAATCCAAAGCGACTCCCACTCAAGATTTGCTCAATGTTGAACGCTTAAGTCGCCTAATCCATATCAAAAATTTCTCTCAGTCTCGCTTTCACACAAAACAATTGTTTCTCAATGTATTACCGGTAGCGGCAGAGATACTAGTCAAAGACATCACTTATAACCGACTGCTAAAACAAACCATTTATGAATCGCATTTGATGAATGAACAAATCGTCATGGAGTTACTTGAATTGAAGGTGGAGGATGAACTCTCTTTGTCTCAGGCTGCTCGGGAGTTAAGTCTTGAAGGATTTAAATTAGCGATTGACGATTATGGCGTCAATGCATCGACAACTGAGCGAGTGAGAAGCGTTTGCCCAGATATAATCAAGATGGATCGCTCTTTATTGCTAAGGTATGAAAACGGTGATTTTAAAGCGCTTAACGATGCATTATCACTCGCAAAAGCGTTATGCTCTAAAACCGTTATCGAAGGAATTGAAACCGAGCATCAACTTCGCTTAATGAAAAAGCTCGGTTTCGATATGTATCAAGGGTACCTACTTGCTATCCCCCAAACGTTAGACGTCTATGAAGAGGCAAAAACAGCCTGATTATGTAAGAACAAAAGTTTGCGCGGTTTAGCGAGAGCTACGTGATTTACCACGATTCTTATGAATCGCCAATTTTGCTTTTAGCTTACGCTTCTCTGATGAACGACTACGACGGCGCCCACCCCCATTTTGTTCAGGCTCAACTTCTTCTACAAGACTTGGTTCGAAACCTGCCAGCCATTCTTGGGGTAAGCGTTGATCAAGCAGGTTCTCGATAGCTTGCAACAAGTACTCCTCATCTCTACTCATCAGAGAAACCGCCAAACCTGACTTTCCTGCTCTTCCAGTGCGGCCAATTCGATGGACATAATCTTCTGCTTTGAATGGCATATCAAAGTTCACGACTTGTTCTAGCTCTTGAATGTCTAACCCTCGTGCTGCCACATCGGTTGCAATCAAAGCACGTACCTTACCTTGTTTAAATTCATCCAAAGCTCTTTGGCGGGCACCTTGTGATTTATCGCCGTTGATAGAAACCGCTTTGATGCCATCTAACTTGAGCTCTTTCGCTAACTCATCACTGCCTTGCTTCGTTTTTGTAAATACAAGCACTTGCTGCCAATTCCGCGAGCCAATTAAGTACGCTAGCAATTCACGTTTCCGTTTTTTATCCACTGGATAAACCATTTGTGTTACCGTTTCAGCAGTCGTATTTGCTGGTGAAACTTCGACTTCAACTGGCGATTCCATGAGTTTATACGCAATAGTTTTGATTCGCTTCTCAAATGTCGCAGAGAACAATAGGATCTGTTTCTCTGCAGGTAAACGTCGGAAGATGCGCTGCAAGTCAGGCCAAAATCCCATATCTAACATACGGTCGGCTTCGTCTAACACGAGCATACCGGTTTTAGAGATGTTTACGTTACCATTAAACAGGTGATCCAAAAGGCGGCCTGGCGTGGCAATCAAAATATCAGTGCCCTCTTCTAACTTTCTCTTTTGTACGCCAATGCTTGTACCACCATAAACACACACGATGCGAAGTTCTGTTTCTGCCGAGTACTGATTCAAATTATCAAATACCTGCTGTGCAAGCTCACGTGTTGGAACCAAAATCAATGCTTGAGGTGTGCCGTTAAGTTTCTTTTGCTGAACGGTTTGTATGATAGGTAAACCAAACGCAGCCGTTTTTCCCGTACCAGTTTGTGCAGCAGCAAGTAAGTTTTTTCCTGCAAGGACGTGTGGAATTGACTTTTCTTGCACTGGTGTTGGCGTCACGATATTTAGATTGCCTAGCGTCTCGATTAGCTTTTGTTCGATGCCTAAATCAGCAAAATTAACAGACATGTGTAACCTCATTATTTTTGGAGCGCAGAGTTTACCAGAGCCCCTAAAGCCATACTACTTTTCTATCTCATTGAGTTGAGTCATTAAGCTGTTGCTGAAAATCATACGACTGGCGCAAAACATCTCGATAAAGTGACGAGAACTTCTCTTCTAATTCGGTGTAATCACTTTCAATCACTTTAAATGTTGTGGTTAAGTCTGCCATTCTAGGACTTCTTTGCGACATCCGATGTAGTGCAAATTCTATATTGTCTAGATCTTGATAGGATTGAAGCCATCGGCCATGCCACATTCTGCTGTGGAGCACCAAAAAACGTGGCGGCAAATGTTCATGAACCTCTCGGTTTACTCTCTCGTATGCCGTTTGGACAAAGTGTTCGAGAGGCTCGGAATGAAAGTCGTTCCAGTGTTTTGCGAGGCAATGATCCCAAAACATATCCAAAGCGATAGGTGCAAAACGTCGCGCAACACCAGTGAAATGAGGCTTACATTCGTTGACGATTGGATGATGGTCAGTAATACGGTCAACAAATCTATGTAATCTGATGCCGTTTGAGATATCGCGATCATACAGCTTGCTTGGATCTCCTTTTACGAAGTCTCCAAGCAAGTTTCCCAATAAATGGCTGTTACTGTGATCTGCGATATGCAGATGGGCTAGAAAGTTCATTCGACGCCAGTTTTGGCCTCTAGGGCTTGGTGTGACATGAACCTAGTATAACGTCAATTACGACGAGATGAGAGTGTTCCGCTATTCGGCTTCGTTGTCTGAGCCAACGTATTCCGACAAGATAATGCCAATTTCAAGCGCATCTAGCAGCTCTAGGCTCTCATCGTTTTGGTATTGGTCGCTCATTGTGACCTCCTTTATTTTAAGCTCTCTTGCTTTTACTTGCTGACGGCCTAACTCTTGCCACATCCACATCAGCAACTCCTTTTTATAGTCTTTATATGACACATTCATGACAGCGAGAAGTAAAGATTTGAAAACCTATGAGCACAATCAAAAGTAAACGATTGCAATTAAGTTTCATATCCGCTTAACACTTTAGAGAAATGACTCTTTTATCAACATTCATGTCAATTTAAAGATATAACATACTGTTATAGGCGTCCTTAGATCTCATTTCTTAAACTAAATTTAGTATTCGTTACATATTTTGCTGATTAACTTCGCATATTTTGTTTCGATATAGCAATAGATTTGGTCAATATCTTTTATCTCTAATGGAGCTTTAAATGAGAGAAGTTGAGTTTAGAACGATAGACAGGCTGTTTATCAAGATGTCTATCAACGACAAAATGTGGGTTATATTCCTACTGTTTTTAGTAGCCCTCACTTCAGTGGCTGGAAGCCGCTACTTCAATGAAATACAACAATTTGAGCAGCAAGCCATCTCGGCGAGCGAAGCGAAGCTTTCCGGTATCGTTGATGCTCAATCAAACCGCGCTACAGAAATTGACGGCGTATCGAAATCGAACCGCGTAAGCGAGAGTTCTTTTGTCGATGGGTCTGTGACCGCTTATGCCAAGTTGCATTCTGGAGAAGTGATTAAGCTGACTCAAAATGTGTCCACACAATACGAATCGTTAAAATCATCAGCTCTATCGTCACTATTACTCAGCTTCTTATGGGTTATTCCTTTTGCCCTATTCTCTTACTGGGTGGCAACGTTTATCGGAGGAGCTCTGTGGGTTTTATATACAACAACCGAAAAAATTGGTGACGGTGACTTAACCTCTCGTCTTGGTTTCCATCCAGGTCGAGATGAATTCGGTACCATCGGCTGTGCGCTAGACAAGTCTATGGATACCTTAAGTGAACTGGTTAATAGTGTTAAAAATAATGCAACGATGTTGAGCGAGACATCTTCTGCATTCGAAAAAGATATGCAGTTGAGTGAAACCCAGATATCTCATCAATATCAAACGCTTGATTCAGTCGCGACGGCAATGGAAGAAATGACAGCCTCTGCAAAGGAGGTATCAAGTATTTCTCAACAAGCAACGACGCAGTCAGACCAAGATGCCCAGAAGATCGAACTAAGCAGAAGCCGTGTACAAAACGTGATTGGCGAGATAGAGACGTTATCTAGCTATATTGAACAAGCCTCTACGTCAGTAACCAATTTAAACGAGAATACGACGCAGATTAATGACGTGATCACAACGATTAACGCCATTTCAGAACAAACTAATCTGTTGGCACTAAACGCAGCAATCGAAGCAGCCCGTGCTGGTGAACAAGGTCGTGGATTTGCAGTGGTTGCCGATGAAGTACGTACATTAGCAAGCAGAACTCAACAGGCAACAGTAGAGATCCAAGCCATGATTGAGAAGCTTCAAATTGAGAGCCAGAACATTGCTTCAATCACCAACCGAACCGTTCAGCAAGCTCAAACCAGCAGCCAGCTTATTGATGAAATCGGCCATGATGTTACCTCTATTGCCGAGTCAGCACGCTCATTAATGGACATGAGCATTCAGATTTCCACATCTGCTGAAGAACAAAGCGCAGTTGCTAACGATATTGCATCGGAACTTTCAGAAATTCGTAGTCAATCAAGCACAATCAGAGAAGTGGCGGAGCAATCTACCGCTGGCGTCGCTAATCTCACGCAAGCCTCCGTTTCTCTTGGTGAGATATTACAACGCTACCGCACCGCATAACGTTGTGGAACTTATGATCAACAAGGGCTCCTTAAGGAGCCCTTTTCTTTAAACCGTGTTCAATTATTACCTTCGATATTTTCTACGACATCCAAGTGGATATTTGAAGTGAATCTCAAGTTCTCGCTGTACCGGATGAAATAATGTTCTTAAACAAAGCGTTCCGCTATGCTTGATCTTGCCAATTCCAATTTGCTGCTGGAAAACAATATGAATAATTACAAAGACACAAAAGACATAGAGAACCTGAATTGCCCACTCTGCCAAGGAGATGAATATCTCATTTCATCGGATGGCGAGAAATTCACATGCGCTGCTTGCGGATTTCATACAAAAAACTTCTCATCTATCCAATGTCTACATCAAACGCCTTACCTACAGTCTAAACTTAAGCACATCCACAGCTTAAGTCCGGTTTGCCATTAATAGGTCAAACAGAGCAGCCACACAGCTGCTCTTTTAATTCATCTAAATGATGGATGCGAATTACACGCTCGTCATCAACACGATTGATAGCTTCACCATTAAATAACTGCACCGTTTTGATACCGGCGTTTAGTCCCGCCTCAACTCCTTTAGGAGTGTCATCAATATAAAGACAGTCACTTGGTAAAAAGCCCATGCTCATAGCACTGTACATGATTAAATCGGGCTCAGGCTTCCAACTATTCGCATCGAATGCCGAGAACACTTTCCCTCGGAAAGCATCGAGTAAACCGGTTAACTCCAAAGCGTATTCAATTTTATCTTTAGGTCCATTAGACGCCACACAATATTCGATATTATGCGAATCCAAAAACTGAATTAATCGTTTTGCGCCATCCATCGGCTGTAAGTGACGCACAAAAAGAGACTGGACTTCTTCTCGGTATTGCGGCTCTAAAACATCAATTGGGACTTTGATATCTTTCAATTCTTTAGTATCTAAAAGGATGTCAGCGAGCTTTCCTCCTTTAAAGTGAGAAACGCACTCTTCCATCGTTAACTCAGCCCCATGCTGGTTAAATACATTGACGAGCGCTTGGCAACACAGTCTTTCGCTGTCGACCAACGTACCATCACAGTCAAATATCACGCACTTAATATTGGTAATTGCCATAGCCATCTCCAGACGTCTTAAAGGCTCAAGCCCAAGCTGATTTTAAGAATGTTTGGATTAATCTTATTTGAGTTTGGGATTGTTGAAACGACGAGCTTGGCATTTCATGGAAATAGAAGGGAGCAATTACAGTTTTTCTAAGCAAGATCACCCAACGTCATCTTGCTTTACTTTTTATGCACATTGATGTGTAAGTTAGTTTTCGATAACCACTGAGTCTAACAGTTTTTGCTCGGTGCTTAGTCTTTTAGCCAGATCAGCCACAAACGAGCTTTTGTATTTTGATTCAGAAACAGCAACATCAGAGATGAGTGTATTTCCTTCGAGATGGCTAACAATAGCAGCACCAATTGGGACTCCAGATTTAAAACCAACATATAATTCAAAATCTGGCGTGAGGATAATCTGTGTCAGATATTCAATGATCATATCTTTATCATACTGCTGTTCCCAGCGCTGAGATTGCAAGATAGAGAACATAATGGTCAGTCGATGAAAATCGACCAGAAAAATATCGTCGGGGTTAAATTCAGAGTCACTTTCCAGTAGTGTGTCTTTGTCGACTACTTGATACGTTGCTTTTTCTAGCGTTTTGAAATAGACATCGCGCCCTTTCAAACTCTCTGGTGTCGGAAATTCAACTTCGACCAGATCATACAGCCATGTATTTTTACGCTCGATACTGGCTAACTGTTGTTCATTCATCTTGATACCTTCGTTTAGAGCAGTACATTAGCATGAAGCCCGCAACAAACCTAGCGCACATAGACCTTTCCGTGGCTAAATTTTGTTTTAGGTGCAAACCTCTGATAGATTTCATCAATATCTTTCCTAGTTAAGGACAAAAATAATGAAAAAGATGCTGTTAAGTGCATTGCTTGCTACTACTCTAGTTGGTTGTTCAGATAACGATGTTGCTGACGTGGGGCTCGGGTGGTTTACTTTGAAAGACATCAAAGTCGGTGAGTTGAAAGACGAGGTAGTAACAGGTGTCACATGTCACATCGCCTCTATCGAAGCGGATTTCAGCTTAGCAGATCCAAGTGATAGCTCAATATCATGTCGTCAGACTGGCGAAATCACACCGGAAATGATTGCAAAAATAGATAAGAGTAAGTCCGGTGAAATTGTATTTAAGAAGTCAAAAAGCATTTTCTTCAAAACAATGAAGGTTCGCCGTATTTATGATGCCGATAACCAAACCTTACTCTACTTGTCTTATACAACAAAAGAGACCGATGGTAGTTTTAAGCATAGCCTTTCGACAGTCCCACTTTGGGGTACCAAGGCTTACGTTGAGCCAACTGAAGTGAAAAAGTAACGCGGGTAAATTTAGTTAGCGCGGAGCAGGCTCTTTCCGGGCGCTGCTGAGCAACAAGTTTAAAAAACAACCCATTGCAATACGACAAGCGTCATAAATTGCAGCTGCTTTGGTTGCTATTTACTCAGCTCGCTGATTTTTTCAGCGAGCAGACTTCTTTGTAATAAATCGCCACGATTTTCATTTTTTTGTGATACAATCCCGCCTCTTTTTTTTCTCACTCAAGAACAAGCATGAAGTTTCCTGGTCAGCGTAAATCTAAACACTACTTCCCAACTCACGCTCGAGATCCATTAGTAAACCAAATCCGACAGGCACCTAAGCTATATCGCCCAACTATTGTTGGTGTCGGTCAAACCATTGTAGATATCGAAGCACGTGTAGATGACGCGTTTTTAGAGAAATACAACCTGAGTAAAGGACATTCGCTCGTTCTTGAAGAAAGCAAAGCAGATGCACTTTACGAAGAACTGGTTGAGCAAGGCCTGATCACACACCAATACCCAGGTGACACGATTGGCAATACTCTTCACAACTACTCAGTTTTAGCCGATAGCAAATCCGTTTTGCTCGGTGTGATGTCTAAGAACATTCAAGTCGGTTCTTTTGCTTATCGCTACCTTTGCCGTACGTCTTCACGCATGAACCTTAACCATTTACAAACGGTAGATGGCCCTATTGGTCGCTGCTACACCCTAATTTCTCAAGACGGTGAGCGTACATTTGCTATCAACGAAGGTCATATGAATCAACTACTTCCGGAAAGCATTCCTGAAGAGATCTTTGAGAAAGCATCAGCCCTGGTTGTTTCTTCTTACCTAATGCGTGGTAAAGAAGAAGATCCAATGCCTAAAGCGGTACAAAGAGCGATCGACTTTGCTAAGAAGCACGATGTCCCTGTTGTACTTACGTTAGGGACAAAGTACGTTATCGAAGGTAACGCACAGTGGTGGCAAGAATACATTCGCGAAAACATTTCTGTTGTCGCGATGAATGAAGAAGAAGGTGCGGCGCTAACAGGTGAAACAGAGCCGCTAGCTGCTGCTGATAAAGCACTTGAATGGGTTGATCTCGTACTGTGTACGGCAGGACCAAATGGTCTGTACATGGCTGGTTACACCGACGAGAAAGTAAAACGAGAAACCACACACGACATCCTTGAAAGCTCCCTCGAAGCCTTTAACCAGTACGAGTTTAGTCGTGCGATGCGTAAAGAAGACTGTCAAAACCCAATGAAGGTCTACTCTCACATCGGCCCTTACCTTGGTGGACCATTAGAGATTAAGAACACTAATGGTGCAGGTGATGCAGCCCTTTCAGCCTTACTGCATGACATGGCAGCAAACTCTTTCCACCAAAAAGAAGTGCCTAACTCAGAAAAGCACGAAGTACGATGCTTAACCTACTCCTCGCTTTCTCAGATCTGTAAATACGCAAACCGAGTAAGCTATGAAGTGTTGACGCAGCACTCTCCTCGCCTATCGCGAGCGCTTCCTGAACGAGAAGATAGCTTAGAAGAGACTTATTGGGATCGTTAAAACGACAGCTTTAAAGCTGAAAATATATCAAGGTCACCATTTGGTGGCCTTTTTGTTTTTATCTAGCACTGTAACGAGTAGATTTTGTTAGTATGTCGCACAATACGAAGCAGTAAACTCTTTACAAGCCTAACCGAAACAGTACCATCACCAAGCAGACCTTTGCCTCACAATAATACTCGTTATAACTCAGTTAGTTTTTCAACGCTACCTGTGTGCCACTTTGGGGATTCTCCATGCAGTCAGATATCGAAATTTGCCGAAACACACCACTTTCTTCTATTGATGTTATCGCGGAAAAAGTAGGACTATCACCCGAAGAGTATGACACTCACGGAAAGCACAAAGCCAAAGTCCACCCAAAATGTTTGGAACGACTCAAAGCAAATGATGACGGTAAACTTGTACTCGTCACTGCGATCACGCCGACTCCTCTTGGCGAAGGAAAAACCGTTACGACGATAGGCTTGGCGCAAGGTTTAGCAAAGCTTAATCAATCTGTTATTGCATGTATAAGGCAGCCTTCGATGGGACCTGTCTTCGGTATTAAAGGTGGCGCTGCGGGCGGCGGTTACTCTCAAGTAGCTCCAATGGAAGAGTTAAACTTACACCTTACTGGTGACATTCACGCAGTGACAGCGGCGCACAACCTTGCTTCAGCCGCTCTTGACGCTCGCTTGTTCCATGAGCAACGCGAGGGTTATGATGCCTTTGAATCACGCACCGGGTTAAGAGCACTTAAAATCGACACGGCAAGTATTACTTGGAAACGAGTGATGGACCATAATGATCGTGCACTACGTAAAGTCAAAATTGGCCTCAATGATGCAGGAAAAACCATCAATGGTTTCGAGCGTGACGAAGGGTTCGATATTTCAGCCGCTTCTGAGTTAATGGCTATCATTGCACTAGCCAAAGATTTAAAAGATTTACGCCAACGTATCGGGAAAATTGTCGTAGCGTACGATTTGAACGGAAACCCGGTCACCACGGAAGATCTACAAGTTGCAGGAGCAATGGCAGTAACACTAAAAGAGGCGATTGCACCAACACTGATGCAAACTCTAGAAGGTGTTCCTACGTTGATCCATGCAGGTCCATTTGCAAACATCGCCCATGGAAATTCATCCATTATCGCGGACGATATTGCGCTAAAACTGTCAGGTTACACGGTAACTGAAGCCGGTTTTGGTTCGGATATGGGATTCGAGAAAGCGTGTAACATTAAAGCTGCTGCCGCCAACAAAGCCCCGGACTGTGTAGTGATCGTAGCAACATTACGCGGCCTCAAAGCGAATTCCGGACACTACGATTTACGACCAGGTATGGCTATTCCAGATTCCATTTTTAATCCGGACCAAGCAGCATTGGAGGCTGGGTTTGAAAATTTAAAATGGCACATAAATAACGTTCATAAATACGGTTTACCTGCTGTCGTTGCCATTAACCAGTTTCCACAAGATTGTGTGAAAGAGCTTAAAGCTCTTGAAGAGCTGATTCACCAATTTAATCCCGAAGTTAAAGTAGCCATCAGCACCGCTTTTTCGCAAGGCGGACAAGGCGCAACGGAACTAGCTCAACATGTTATTGATGCGTGTACCACGCCTGTAGAGTTTTGTCCGTTATACAACAAAGAGCAATCATTACTCGAAAAGCTCATGGCAGTATGTGAAGCGGGCTATGGAGCAACCAATATAGAAATGACTCCTATCGCGACTGAACAGCTCAAACATTTTGAGCAATTAGGCTTTAACAACTTAGCGGTTTGCATCGCGAAGACACCACTATCGATAACCACGGACTCCGCAGTCAAAGGCGCACCAACTGGTTTTACCGTCCCAATCCGCGAGCTGCGCTTGTGTGCGGGCGCAGGATTCGTTTATGCATTATCTGGTACCGTGATGACGATGCCAGGCTTACCTGATAAACCCGCATTTATGAATTTAGATCTTGATGATGAAGGAAATATCGTCGGTCTCTCTTAGTGCAGTGATAACGTATCGCTATCTGTGAAGTGAGCATATTCATTGAGTGAGTGGTCTACTTACCTATCCACTCACTCTCAACAATTGTGAAAAGAGTTGTCTCAGGCCTTCTACTCTTGAATTGTTGATACAAAGCTCTCCTGCCTTACATCAACGCGCCTGTTTTAGACCTTTAGAGTTAAGACGCTAACCCTAAGCCTTGTTTAGCCATAGTTATTAAGCTAGAAAACCCTATTTATCTTCTTGTTTTGTCGCCACTTTACATTGTAAATCTATACTTGTTGACTTCTCCTTTCTACAATTTTGCGCCAATTTGATGCACGGGCTATTTAGCGCTTCACTAATATGGTGCAGTTGTCTTACAGTGAAATTTTAACCTCCTTGATTTTTAAGGAGATATTCTATGGCTCGATTCTTGTAGTAGACTTTTCACTAATAAGCACATTAGCACATGCTTTTCAAAACCTCTGCGTTGCATACCACCTCCTTCAGGTTAGCACCGTTTTGATGCATGTCAGAAAAGGGAAAGGGAATACTATGGAAGACGCACTCGCCGTAATTTTAGCAGGAGGGATGGGGTCTAGACTCAGCCCACTCACCGATGACAGAACCAAGCCAGCCGTACCTTTTGGCGGAAAATATAGAATTATAGATTTCACACTAACCAATTGTTTACATTCGGGTTTACGCAAGATCCTTGTTTTAACCCAATATAAATCTCATTCACTTCAAAAACACTTACGAGACGGCTGGTCGATATTCAATCCAGAGCTAGGTGAGTACATTACTGCTGTTCCACCACAAATGCGCAAAGGTGGTGCATGGTATGAAGGAACCGCCGATGCGATTTATCACAACATGTGGTTGCTATCGCGAAATGATGCAAAGTATGTGGTTGTGTTATCCGGCGATCATATCTATCGAATGGACTACGCCGCAATGCTTGAAGAGCATAAAGAGAAAGGTGCTAAGCTCACCATTGCCTGTATGGATGTTCCCGTAGAGGATGCTTCAGAATTCGGTGTAATGGGCACCGCAGAAAACGGGCTCGTTACTTCGTTTATAGAGAAACCTGAAACCCCTCCTACCCTTCCAGGAAGCACGACCAGAAGCCTCGTTTCTATGGGAATATATATCTTTGATATGGATGTTTTGAAAGAAGCGCTTGAAGAAGACTCAAAACTCGATTCATCAAGCCATGACTTCGGAAAAGACATCATACCTAAGCTGATTGATACCGAATCCGTTTACGCCTATCAATTCTGTGGCAGTAAAGGGCGCGTCGATAAAGATTGCTATTGGCGCGACGTGGGTACCATTGATTCCTTCTATGAAGCGAATATGGATCTACTAGAACCTGTGCCGCCAATGAACCTTTATCAGTCCAATTGGGCGATTCGTACTTACGAGCCGCAGTTTCCACCAGCTCGTACTGTATCGTCGGCCACGGGTAATGAAGGCATTTTTATTAACTCCATCATTGCTACCGGTGTCATCAATTCCGGAGGCTCGGTACAGCACTCCATTATTTCTTCTAATGTACGCATCCAAGACAGTGCAACGGTAGTCGATTCCATCATTTTTGATGACGTAGAGGTTGGTGAAGGAAGTCAGTTGGTCAACTGCATAGTTGATAAACATGTTCGTATTCCGCCACATACTCAAATTGGCATCAACAAACTTGAAGATGCGAAGCGATTTAAAATCTCAGACAAAGGTATTGTCGTCATACCTGAAAGTTACCAATTCGATTAAACGACAAACTATCACAACAAAAAAGCGCACGATAATCATCGTGCGCTTTTGTTTAAGTGCCTGTAAACATTAGGCTATAACAAGTAATCCATAATAATTAGATGTTACATACCGTTGACCAGCTACCATCTGTACCCGGTTCAGCCGCTGTCCACCAGTTCGCTTGGTAAACCACACCGTTGTGGATGATCTTATCACCTTGGTTAGCGTGGCTTGGATTACCTGCCCAATCCGTTTGTGGCAGAGCTGGGTATGTCACTAAACCTGTCGTATCACACGTACCTGGTTCAGTGGTACCACCACCCGTGCCCGCATTGAGATCACCAATTGGTAGATCTGGCTGTTCAAACTTAAACGCAAACTCTTTACCACCAGAAATCACTGAGTAGTTAGCCGGACCAGAGATTGGTAGGTAGTAAACCATATCAAGCTCGTAAGTGCCGCCCGCTGGCAAGTCTTTCCATGCTGGTAGAGAGAACGACACACGGTGCATTACGCCATCTAAGCCACCAATGTTGTTTGCTCGAGTATGTCCAGAAGCAATCACTTTCAAACCACCACCTGATTGGTCTTTCGCGTTGTCCGGCGCAGATACTGGGATATCGAATTGGAATTCAGTACCGCCAGGGATCGCTTGACCAGTGTTGTTCGTAAACGTGATTTTCGGGTTAATTGGGTAGTTTTGGTCGCCAACTTTGAAGCCGCCAACACTAACAGTAATGTCTACTGCTTCAGTTGGTGTTGGACCAGTAGCTACTTTGTTACCGTAAGGCGTCGCAGACTTAAACTTGTCGTAGATAGCTTTGGTCATAGTGTTACCCATGTGGTATTCACCATTACCCGCCGCACAAGCTTGTTCAGTGGCATCTACTGCCGTACGATTACCATTTGCATCCAGTACGTAACAGTTGTAGTCACCTGCTAGTTCCCAGAACATGATACCGCCGATCTCTTTATCGATAACGTAATCGGCTTTCACCTCGATAGAAGCTTTATCTTCCGTAGATAGGAATACGCTCTTCTCTGCGTTCCACAACCAAGGTGCCACAGCAACGCTATCGTAATGACGAGTATAAGTACCAACAAACTTATCTGAAGGATCGTTGACTGGGTCGAGACTGTAAGCAGCTGCGTAAGAGCCCCAAATACCGTTTTCTAGGTTCTTAGCATGCCACATTGGGTTAGAACCAGCGCCCATTTCGTTTCCTTTAGGGTCGGTATCATGCCACATGTTGTCGATACCAATAGCGCCGTGACCACAGTTGTTCTTCTCACCTTCACCTGTGCCCGGTTGGCACTCTGCTTGGTTTGGTAGTGCCGCTCGGCCCCAAAGGCCATTTTCGCCACCAGTAACACCTTGCCAACCACGGGTGTAGTAAGGAACACCAATGTTGATACGACCTGCTGGCATAGAACCGCGGAAGTAATGGTAAGCCCAGTCTGTGTTCAAGTAACCGATACCACCGTATGCAGCAGTGCCGTATACGTTCCACTGCGCTAGCTCAGAGTCTTTACCTGTATCGAATAAAGCCGCGTTATGACCAACGTGATCATTCCAAGCCCCATGCAAGTCGTAAGACATGATGTTTACGTAGTCTAGGTACTTAGTTACATCGAAGGTTTCCATCCCACGTAGCAAGTAACCTGAAGATGGTGCTGCGATAGTCAGCATATAATGAATACCATCTTGCGCGGATGCCGCATCAAGTTTCTCACGCAATACTTTCATCAGCTCTTGGTAAGACGCCCATAAATACTGACGACGTGGTTCCATGAAGTCTTTGTCGTAAGGGTTACCAGCACCAGCCATTGACGTCGGGTATTCATAGTCAATATCCAGGCCATCGAACTTGTACTGACGCATCATTTCAACGGCAGAAGTTGCGAACTTCTCAATACCCGCATGATTAATAGAACCGTCCGCATTCGTCGTCATGGTGTAGAAGCCACCATCAGCTACACGATCGCCGTTCGTATCGAAGTGACCGCCCGTTTCAGCCCAACCACCAATCGAGATTAGCGTTTTAACATCATGTTTTTGCTTGTAAGTTGCTAGTGCACCAAAATGACCTTTAAAACCAAGAGCAGGATCTACCTCAACGCCTGGCCAAGTTTTACCTGTAGCAGGGTTGTTAGGATCATTAACGTCGCCAACGTTTACTTTGCCGTCAGAACCAATGCTCACAAACGCGTAGTTAATGTGAGTAAGTTGTTCCCAAGGAATGTCTTTAACAAGGTAAGTCGCTTGTGGGTCGTCACCTGATCGCCAACTGGTGAAGTAGCCGATTACACGACGTGGGTGATCAGCCCCCATTTTCTCACGGCCTTCTTCATCATAAATAGAACAGTAAGGAACATCTACACCCGTTGTTTGATAAAGACCATCAGGACGACAATTAGATGTCACTGCGCCGCCGTTTACCGTTAACGTCGCAAGTGCAGAATCTGCTGTTGCTCCAGCATCATCGGTAGCTCTCGCATAAACACTTAATGAGCCAGCTTGTGAAGGGGTTACATCCAGCGTGTATGGCGCTGCTGTAGCTGTGCCAGCAAGTACACCTGCAACATAAAAATCAACTTTAGCAACGGTACCATCCGCATCCGCAGCATTTGCAGTCAGTGTTACGGAACCACCCAGGTCAATAGAGTTCGCAGAAAGCACGACATCCACTGTCGGCGCTTCGTTACCAGGTTGCGCTGATGCCACAGTTAACGTCACAACACTTGCCGTACTAACGGCACCTGCATCGTCATAGGCCTTGGTAGAGAACTCGTGCTGTCCTTCAGTTGCTGTCCACGATGCAGCATACGGCGCAGACGTTGCCTGACCAACTAATACACCATCAACAAAGAACTCTACTTTGCTAACAGTCCCATCAGTATCTGCCGCATCTGCAGCTAGGTTAACAACATCACCCGCAGTCACAGAAGCCGACGCAGAAGGCGATGTCAGAGTAACCGTCGGGACTTCATTCTGAGGTGGATCAACCGGTCCAGTGCCATCACAGGCGCCAAGTGTTTCCCACTCGCCCCACTCACCAGATTGCGCTGGATTGTTGTTTTGCGTCCAGTAACGCGCTTTATAAGCATTACCTTCATGCTGAACTTGGTCGCCACCGTTATAAACTTTTGATGATTCCCAAGTTTCTAGAGGGGCACAGTCAACTGCTGCGTAGCTATTGAAGGCCATAAGACAAGAAGCGGTGAGTGTGCTTAGTGTGAACACGTTTTTCACTGCGTTGCCGTTGTTAAGGTGCATAATCGCTCTTCCTTAAGTTATTGTTAAAACAATACTAAATGCGCTAAACGAAACGCATCTATACTTTTATTTCGACGTAAAATAACTTAAGTACAAGTTGGTGATTTCACACTATCTATTTACGAGTTTTCCACACCGCCTCGCAACAATCCACTAAATGATTGCAACAACGTACCTATTATTTGGCACCAGTAACTAATTTTATAACTCAAATAAATAAGTCACTCGCAAATTAATAAAAAAGGTAAAAAAAGTCGCCATTTTGAAATAAAGATCACTAAGCCTTTGTTGACCTTGGCGTTTCATTAAAATGCCGCTTGTACTCGCGACTAAACTGTGATGGGCTCGTGTACCCGACCATTCTCGCTGCATCATTAACACGTCTCCCCTCTAACTGGATCAATTCGCGCGCTTTGTTAAGTCGAACTTTCTTAATATATTGCAACGGAGATTCAAGCGTGACATTGCGAAATGCTTGATGGAAAGCAGACACACTCATGTTGGCTTCTTCAGCCAATGCTTGTACGTTCAACTGTTCGTGATACGCTTGATGTACACGATTTAGTGCTTTAGCGACCCTCGCGTAAGAACCTTCTTGATGTGCTAGGTCAAATAAAACATACCCCTCTTTGCTCACCAAAGTACGATACACAATTTCCTCAAGAAGCAGCTCGCCAAGCATGATGACATCAAGCTCGTTACACATTGCTTTCATTAACCGCTTGCACGCATCCAACATACCTTCATTCATACGCACCGACTTAAGGCCGCAACGGGTAGCATCCAGACACTTATTACTGAATTTTTCAGCCTCTAATTTTTTAACGAGTTTATGAAGAAGCGTTGGCGAAATATCTATCGAAATGCCAAGTAAAGGCTCATTGTTTGTCGCAAACGCTTCGCACTCTAGTGGCATGGGAACCCCGACAACAAGGTAATCATCGGACCCATATTGCACTGGTGTATCACCAATATGAATGTTCTTATGCCCTTGACCCAATACGATGATGCCAGACTGATAGACAAACGGCTGGCGATGATTCCCTTTGCTACTGCGATAAAACCATACGCCATCTATCGCTGTTTTCTTCATACCTTCTAGGTCATGCAGCCCCTGCTTTTCAACATATTGCTGCATGATATCTGCGAGAGTGTGCATTAGAGCGCTCCATCAATGACCAACGAGTTTGGTCTCTATTATCGTTTCGAGCACTATACTTCCTCTCGACTTTAACTTTCTAGCTCAAGAGCATTAATTTTGTAGAAATAGGCAAATTATTTGCAGAAATCGACCTGTTAACGATCGTTAATCAGGACTAATATGCATGTATTCAATCTCCTTCACTGGAAGCAAGAGGGCTAATAATGAACTTTTCTTATGTAAACCCAACCAAGATTTTCTTTGGTCAAAAACAAATCGCAGCAATCAAAGAAGCTATCCCATCCGACCAAAAAGTTTTAGTGGTATACGGTGGTGGCTCCATCAAAAAAAATGGCGTGTACGACCAAGTAGCAGAAGCTCTTGAGGGACATGAATGGCTAGAGTTTTCAGGTGTTGAACCAAACCCAACCAAAGAAACACTCGATAAAGCAGTCGCAATGGTAAAAGAGCATGGTGTTGATTTTATTCTAGCGGTAGGTGGTGGTTCAGTCATCGATGGTTCCAAATACGTAGCAGCGGCATCAAAGTACGATGGTGATGGTTGGGATATCATGATTGGTAAGCACCAAGTCACTGAAGCGACGCCTCTAGCTGCAATTTTGACATTGCCAGCAACAGGCTCAGAGTCAAATATGGGCGCAGTTATCACTAAAAAAGAAACTCAAGACAAACTTCCGTTCATGTCTCCAGCAGTGCAGCCAAAATTTGCCGTGTTAGACCCAGATGTAATGAAAACACTGCCAGAACGCCAGCTTATCAACGGCATTGTTGACGCATGGGTGCACGTATGTGAGCAATACTTGACGCTTCCTACCGGTGCAATGGTTCAAGATGGTTACGCAGAAACACTGCTGAAAACTTTAAAAACACTCGGAGAACAGTTTGCGGAACGAGACGACGATATGTGGCGCGCAAACTTAATGTGGTCTGCTAACCAAGCATTGAATGGGTTAATTGGTAGTGGCGTTCCACAAGACTGGGCGACACATATGATCGGCCATGAATTAACCGCTCTATGGGGCGTTGATCATGCGCGTTCTCTTGCAATTGTCCAACCGTCGTTACTTCGTAACCAAATGCAGTTTAAGCGCCCTAAGTTAGAACAAATGGGTCGCAACGTATTTGGTCTTGAAGCAGGTGAGGAACTAGCAGAGCGCACAATCGAAGCTATCGAAGCGTTTTATCATCAACTTGATGTCGCAACTAAGCTCGAAAACTATGGTGAGAGCCGTGAACAAGCTATCGATGCCATCATTGATCAACTAAACAAACACGGCATGACTGTTTTAGGTGAAAACCAGGCGATCACACTTGAACGTAGCCGAGAAATCTTAGAGTTAGCTGTCTCATAACTGCAACAATTCTTCACTGCCCTTCCTAGGGTTTAACGGTATTGTGACTTAACAGTCACAATATCGTTTTTTTATGCTATTTTGTAAGCCACATCACGTTCAAAACGAGGAGGCTTCTAAAAACAACGATTCCCTCCAGACAAAAAATCGGCCGTGTTGGTTAGTAAAGAGACAACTGTCCAGCTTTACACAAATAAAAATAATTGAGATCAAAGAACGAGTTAACTCGTTAATTAAGTTTTGATTTGTTGTAGTGATGTACTACATAATTTTGTCTGTTCGAGAAAACACTTTATGTGGCTAGTTGTTGCCGTATTAGCATTCATACATATCATCAGTATCCGTAAAGGCTCTAAATGGCTCTTTTACGTTTCTAAACCATTACCAGTGCTCTGTATGCTTGGTATTTTAATTCAGTCCCCGGCTTACCCAATGCCATATGCGCATTGGATTTTGATTGGCTTATCGCTCTCGTTGCTTGGTGACGTGTTATTAATGCTCCCTAGAGACAAGTTCATTACAGGATTAGTGCTCTTTTGCTCTGCCCATCTCTCCTATAGTTATGGTTTTGCCATCATGTCAGCGTGGCATTTTACACCTTGGCTCCCAATTGCCTTGTTCGGACTCGGTATATGCGTCTACTGGTTGTTCCGACCGGATCTCGGTAAAGAAAAACGGCCAGTTGCCAGTTATATATTGGTACTGATGACTATGTGCTGGGCTTCGATCGAGTATTATTTGAGTGGGAAAACACAATCCTCCTCTTTTGCAGTGCTCGGAAGCTTTATCTTTATTATCTCTGGCATCGTATTGGCTTTCGAACGCTTTGGAGGACGGTCAATATTTTCACGACAAGTTGTCATGGTGACCTACTATTCTGCACAGACATTAATGGTTATGTCTGTTGTTGCGATTGTTGTTCGTTATCCGTATCTCGTTGAACTGAGTTAGTCATACTCTAGACTGCACCAACATTAAAGAAACATGGATGCATCTTGTAAGCGATCTGAATAGAGTCTTAAAATCATCGCCTAAACATTAGCTTATTCTTAATGAAATTACGCGCACAACTTGCTATTGTAAAAGGATATTTTTCCGTTATAGCGTGCCCCTTTGAAAGAGAATACTCCCGTCGTTGAGTTTAGCGACGTAAATAAGTGGTATGGCGATTACCACGCTCTAAAAGACATCAACTTCTCCGTGCATTCTGGCGAGATCGTCGTGGTGTGTGGCCCTTCAGGTTCCGGAAAATCAACGCTCATTCGTTGCATCAATCATCTTGAATCGATTCAAGAAGGCCAGCTTCATGTGTTCGACCAGCCTTCTCACGCAAAATCTCTCAAGCCCGGTAAAATCGGCATGGTGTTCCAACACTTTCACCTTTTTCCTCACTTGACTGTACTGGAAAACCTCACCTTAGCGCCGATTCGCACACTCAAATTATCAAAACAAGAAGCGGAAAAACGCGCAAGACATTACCTAAAGCGAGTCAATATTGAAGAGCAAGCGAGTAAGTATCCTATCCAGCTTTCTGGCGGTCAGCAGCAACGCGTCGCGATTGCCCGCTCCTTGTGTATGGAACCGGATTTACTCCTGTTTGACGAGCCAACTTCAGCGCTTGATCCGGAAATGATCAACGAAGTGTTGGATGTCATGGTTGAGCTGGCTCAAAGCGGAATGACGATGATTTGCGTCACGCATGAAATGGGATTTGCCAAAAAAGTAGCGAACCGCGTGGTATTTATGGATGAAGGCCAAATCGTGGAAATGAACTCTCCAGTCGCCTTATTTGAGACACCACAGCATCCACGAACCCAAGCATTTTTGAACCAAATTTTAAGTTACTGATGATAGTTCGCGTAATCAAACCTGTCCTTCAAGCTTTACTGCAAATGACGCTCCTCTTCATCGCGATTTTGTGGGTGTTGGACTCTGGTGCCGACGCTATGGGCTATCAATGGCAATGGGAGCGCGTACCTGATTACATTGCTTTTTATGAAGATGGCGAATGGTGGCCGGCAGAACTTATTGATGGGCTATTGGTCACGCTTAACATCTCGGCTATTAGTCTATTTTTTACCTTAGTATTAGGGTTGGTTACCGCGTTACTAAGGCTTAGCGATTCGAAAGTCGGCAATGTTATTGGTACCACTTATGTCGAAGTAATACGTAACACGCCGTTGTTGGTGCAAATCTATTTACTCTACTTCGTGTTTGGCCCCGTGATTGGTTTGGACCGATTCAGCACCGCCGTTTTGGCATTATCCCTTTTCCAAGGTGCCTACACCGCGGAAATATTCCGTGCAGGTTTAAACAGTATTCCTAAAGGGCAATTCGAAGCAGCACAAACTCTCGGGCTATCACCGTTTTACACCTACAAAGACGTAATTTTGCCTCAGGTTTTACAGCGCACATTACCGCCATTAACCAATGAAGTGGTTTCTTTGATCAAAAACTCTTCCATTGTAAGCGTGATGGCGATTTTTGATCTAACAACACAGGCACGCAACATCGTCTCAGAGACGGCGATGCCGTTCGAAATTTGGTTTACCGTGGCAGCAATTTATCTTGCTCTCACTCTGTCACTTTCTGGCTTGTCTGCATGGCTAGAACACAAACTCGGAGCCAGTTGGCGCAAATTATAAGGAGATAACATGAAGTTATTCAAAGCGACCATTACTGCATTATTAGGGCTAGCCATCGCTATGCCTACAATCGCGAAAGAAGATGTTGCCACACCCAATGTAGATCAAATCAAAGAACGAGGCACTTTGCGCGTTGGTATGTCAACATTTGTACCTTGGGCAATGCGCAACAAGCAAGGTGAGTTAATCGGTTTTGAAATCGATGTGGCCAAACGCTTAGCACAAGATTCAGGTTTGAAAGTGGAATTCGTACCGACTGCATGGGATGGCATTATTCCCGCACTACTGGCGAAAAAGTTCGACGTGATCATCGGTGGCATGTCTGTTACGCCTGAGCGTTCCAAAAGCGTGTTGTTTACTGAGGCCTACTCGCACTCAGGCGTTCAAGTAGCAGCAAACAAAGAACTCGCCTCTGATTTTAGCAAATTCTCCGATTTTGACTCACGACGCGTAAAAATTGCGGCTCGTCGCGGCGCATTCACCGTTCAAGTAGCCAGAGAAACCTTCCCGAAAGCGAAGATCCTGCAATTTGATGACGACGCGCAAGCGTTCCAAGAGGTGCTGAATGGTAACGCCCACGCGGTCATTGCTTCTAGCCCAAAACCAGAACATGAGACAGTGAAACACAGCGACAAACTATTCCTTCCATTCTCTGAGCGACTATCAAAAGGTAACGAAGCCTTTGCAGTTCGCTTGGGGGAAGAAGATAAAAAGGCCTTTTTCAATAAATGGATTGAAGCAAGAACCCAAGATGGATGGTTAAAACAACGTTATGAATACTGGTTCTCGACATTAGATTGGCAAGATCAAGTCGCGCAAGGCCAGTAATCTAAATGGCTCGTGGACGCCGCGAGCCTATACTCTCCAATCATCCATTTTACTTTTCCATAACTTATCGGAGTCAACTTTTTGGGCGAACACACTACCACTCGCACAGCACCCGCGAAATCCAGCACAGGTTACCTTTTACCGCAGTTAAACACACTAGACTGGGTACTACTTGTTATGTGCGGTATCGGTGGTGTTTGGCTGTACTATCGGTCCACTATTGGTGTGCATTATTTGTGGCAGTGGAAAGAGGCGCTTGAATTACTGTTCACGCCTAGAGCAGATGGTGGTTTGCCCTACTTCTTCCAAGGTTTGATTTCGACGTTAAGGCTCAGTATTTGGGGCATCAGCTTCGCATTAGTGTTTGGCACTTTGTTAGGCTTAGCACGCTTCTCTCGTTCCGTTTGGTTGCGCACACCTGCCAATGCGTTTATCCAGTTAGTGAGAAACATCCCTCCGTTGGTGTTTGTTTTTATTTTCTACTTTTTCATTTCTAACCAATTGATCCCGTTACTCGGTTTGGAAGATCTTCTACGAAACTACAACGGCGAACCAAATGCGCTACAGCGCTTTCTGTTTGGGCCTTCGAACCTTTGGGAAAACCTTGCCTCTGGCGTGTTATGTGTCGGCTTACTCTCTTCTGCCTACATTGCAGAAGTTGTGCGCGGTGGTTTACAAAGTATCGACCAAGGTCAGTGGGAGGCGGCTGACTCATTGGGCTTGTCTCGGTGGGTGAAATACCGATTTGTTATCGCGCCACAGGTGCTTAAATCAATAACACCTGCACTTGCCGGTCAAACTATCTCTTTGGTGAAAGACACCTCTATTGTTTCACTGATTTCGATACAAGAAATGACGTTTGTTGGGACAGAGATGGCAAATTCATCAGGGTATATATTTGAAATTTGGCTGATTGTCGGCTTTGCTTACTTCTTAATCTGTTTTGGTCTGTCACTTATTTTTCGCCATATTGAAGCAAAATCGGAAGCCATTTCAAATTAACTCAACCGCATATGTAATTAGGCACATTTGATTCTTCAAATCAGAATTGCACCCTGTTACATTGGCAAGATGCTAAATTTTCGGCGTTTTTCATGGAGTTAAAGAATCAATCCGACTACGAGCGATACATAAAACAAGATAATCTTGGTGAATATTACGTAGTTCTCAATCAATTCACTTTTCACAGTGTTTATCAGCCAATTTTTGATAGACGCCAACGTATTATTGGTATGGAAGCCTTACTGCGTATTCGTGGCATTGATGGTTCCCTAATTCGTCCTGACGTGTTTCTGGCCAATAATGGTCTTGATCCCTACTTTCGCTTATGTGTAGAGTTTTTATCCAGAGCAATGCACATTCGAAATTTTGCACGCTATTTCGCGGGGACGCCGATCAAACTGTTTCTTAACGTCATGCCTCAAACGCTACTCACACTAACCAAAGACATGGGCTTTAAAGATAACGGCCTGCTTTACAAACGCCTTTCCGAACTTGGTATGAGCCCAACAGACGTAGTTTTTGAAGTAGTCGAAGAGTCATGCGGAAATACGGATTTATTAATCAAAGCCGTACAGTTAATGAAAGCGAATGGTTTTATCTTTGCTATCGATGATTTTGGCGCCCAACATTCTGATATCGCACGTGTTCAGCAGCTCTGCCCTGACATCATCAAAATCGATCGTTCCTATTTGCTAGACTACTGCGCCGGAGAAACCTTTTCCATACATAGCGCCGTTGATCTAGCGGATCATATGGGAGCAAAAGTCATTATAGAAGGGGTTGAAGAAGACGTGCAGCTACAAGCTATGTATCAACTTAATTTGGATTATTACCAAGGCTTTTACTTAGGAAAGCCTTGTGCCATTCATCACTGGACAGATAGCCTAAACATCGAGACGACAGTGCATTAACACTACCCACTTACAGCACAGTGAAACCAAAAAAGCGCCGATATAATATGCTCGGCGCTTTTTAGTTTTACTCAGATGTCACTTATTTAGTTAAGCGTTCATTTCCCTAGAAAAAATCAATAGAATTACGTCCGCTCTTCGGATCACGAGTGGCTTGCGGTTTGTCTTCTTTTTTGCCTTTCTTAGCAGACTGAGACAACGCTTCTTTCTGCGCTTTACGCTCTTTATGTGCCGCTTTACGGCCTGTTGATTTAGGCCCAGAGGCTTTGGGTGACTTACTTTGACGAGACTTATCTTTACGAGAAGACTGTGCTTCTTTTTTCGCTTTCTTTTCTGCTTTTTGCTCTGCCGTTTCAGGTTCGGTTACTGGCGCATCGCAAACCACAACATAATATTCCTGGTTAAACTCAAAAAAGTCACCATCATACATCTTGCGGCGCTTACGTGTTTCTAGTTCACCATTCACCGCGACGTAGCCTTCCTCGATGATATGTTTTGCTTCGCCGCCACCGCTGACCAAGTTTGCGATTTTAAAAAGCTTGTACAGTTCGATTGGATGCGCATCAACATCGATGCCAATCGCTTCGATCTCAATCTCTTCGCCTTCTAAATACTCTTCGTGGTCGTAATCTTGGGTCATGTTACTTACTCTTACTATTTGATGCCCTGAAGTTTAAACGCAATGCTTAAAAATAGAAACCTCTGCCGATGTTCAATCACCGATTCGCCTTAGCATTTGAGCACCTCTTAACCCATTTAACTTGTCGCTTGTTAGCTTGTATACCGATGCGTAGCTCAAACGAAGCTGCAATTACGCAACCTGAAGGTATATACTCTCTAAGTTATTGTTGAAAAGAGCGAATACTTTGTCTCAACCAAGTAGAATTACCTTTGTCACTGCGAACTTGTTTAATTTTGTCGCACCGCCTAACGCCTACTATGATTTCGAGAACATATACTCGTTAGAGCAATGGCGAGACAAACTTTCGTGGACGCAACGTCAAGTTGAAAAACTGGAAGGCGACGTGATTGGCTTACAAGAAGTATTCAGTATCGAGAAGACCCAGGCATTCTTTTCAACCATCGGCTACCCCTACTTTGCGACCGTTGACACCCCACATGTTGAGGATGAGTACATTTACTCAAGCCCTGTTGTGGCAATCGCATCTCGGTTTCCAATAGAAAAAGCACAAGCGGTAGAGTTTGACTTAGCAACGCTTGAGCCTTTTGGAGTAAGTGTTGTTCCAGAGTTCAGTCGCAAACCTATCTATGCCCAAGTAATACATCCTGTACTTGGTCATATCGCCGTTTACGTAACGCACCTGAAATCTCAACGCCCGGCCGACTCAGAACAACCAGAAACGTCTAGCACGATTATTGGGCGCTGGTTATCCACCCAGCAAAGAGGCTGGGAAGCAGCGATGTTAAGAGACGCGATGCAAAAGAGGTATCGAAAAGAACCAATGCCGACAGTGTTAATGGGCGATATGAATCAACCTATCACTCCTATCAGCGTTAACAGCTCATTGGTATCCAATACTGGTGACAGCGTCACTGAATTACAACTCAAAGATGGTTGGTTATTGCAAAGTGACGCTCAGAAGGATGAACGCCCCGCCACGCATTATCATTTTTCCACTGGGAATGTACTCGACTATATCTTGCTCTCACAAGAGTTTGACACCTTATCAGATATATCGGTTGCCGAGGTTGTTGACTATCAGGTGTCTAACCAACATCTGATCAACCCGATTTATGACAGAGATAAAAACGCCAGCGACCACGCATTTGTGGCGCTGACGGCTGAAGTAAAGCTTTGAGCAACCTATTTAGTTACTTAGTGACGTTTCACAATTTTACGCGGGATAAGTTCTACGCCAGGCTTGTAACGCTTAGCGGAAGCGTTGAGTGCTAACTCCATTGCGCTGTCCGCGATCAACTCAAACTGTTGAGGCAAAGAGTTGATTTTCACAGGCAAGAAGTCCAGCAGTCGATTATCACCAAATGTCGCTAAACGCACCTTTCCCATCAGTTCTGGTTTTTCTAGCATTACATCCAACACACCTTCTAACAGTGTGTATGACGTTGTAACAATGGCATCTGGCAATGCGTTCTCTGTTAACCATCTCTCTAAGACTTTCTTGCCTTCTTCCCGGGAGAAGTGTTGTCCATAACCCACTGTTGCCGTTTTACCACCTTGTTGAGAAGCAGATAGAAAACCGAGCTCACGCTCTTTTGAGACTTGAAGATCTTGCAATGCACCGATTAAGCCAATGGACTTAATATCCTCTGACAGTACTGACTGAGTGAGTTCAAGTGCGGCATCAAAATCTTCGCTGATGACACAACAAAAGTGCTCATCATCCATTGGACGGTCTAGCGCGATAACTGGCGTACCAGAATTTTGCAACTTAAGATAATACTCGTTTGCAGTGGGCATACCACTTGCCACAAACAACGCATCAATACGACGACTGACTAATGCTTCCGCCACCTTTTGCTCTGTATCAGGATCATCATCAGAGCAGCCAATCAAAATTTGGTACCCCGCTTTCCGAGAGTTTTGCTCTATCAGCTTTGCAAGACGCGCATAACTGGTGTTCTCTAAGTCTGGGATGATAAGCCCAAATGAGCGTGAATTACCTGCCCGCAAGGAAGACGCCGCATGATCTGGCTTATAATTGTACTCTTCTACAACGGCCATCACCTTTTTCTGAGTCTTCTCGCTGATGCGGTATTTCTGCGCTTTTCCGTTAATCACATAGCTTGCAGTTGTCTTAGAAACACCCGCTAATTTGGCTATTTCATCCAGTGTCATATTCTAAACCTTATTCTGTGCGCGCGATCATATTAATACATCAACGATCTTTCGATAAGTTGAATTATAAGCTGAACCGATTCAGTATAAAAGCTGAAAGGATTCAGCAAAACTTAAAAATTGACGTAAATCACCTGAATACACAACAAACCAATTTGTAGGCTAGGCTATAGGACAGCGGCAAAGGCTCGTTTGTTAACGTCAGTTTTTAAAACAGTTTTTCTGAGTCTTTTAAAAAATTTACCAACAAGCTGAATCGATTTAGCTTGAAAGATAAAAGGTTTGAGGAGTGATAAGCGCTCAGAAGAAGCGGCGTTCAACTTCTCACACAGAATACATTTTTAAATTGATACCTTAAGGCTGGAGAAGCACCATGCTTAAGCTAAATAAGAACGACATTACCCTCTCGCAATCAGCGACAGATAAGTTTGAAGCAATAAAGAGTATTGCTCATAGCCTGACTGATAAAGGCCTAGTTGAACGCGGTTACGTTGAAGGCATGCTAAACCGTGAAAACCAAAACTCTACGTTTTTGGGGAACGGTATCGCCATCCCGCACGGTACAACCGACACTCGTGCAATGGTGAAAACAACGGGTGTTGCTGTGCACCACTTCCCACAAGGTGTCGACTGGGGTGATGGCAATACTGTGTTCGTCGCTATCGGTATCGCAGCTAAATCTGATGAGCACCTTGGCATTCTTAAACAGCTCACCAAAGTGCTAGGCGCAGATGGCGTAGAAGAACGTCTGCGTAATGCAAAAAATGAAGACGAAATCATCGCCCTACTGCACGGTGATGTTCAGCTTGAAGCAGACTTTGACGCTTCTTTAATTCAACTGATGTTCCCTGCGAGCGACATGCTACAGATGAGTGCTGTTGCTGGTGGTCTGTTGAAAAATACGGGATGTGCTGATAACGAATTCGTTGCAGATCTCGTTACCAAACAACCAACTCACTTAGGTAATGGCCTGTGGTTAATTGGCAGTGACAAACATGTCACTCGCACAGGTGTGTCATTTGTCTCGACGGCAAACGACTGCGAATATGAAGGTCAAAAAGTGCGTGCACTTGTCGCGTTCGCGGCATGTAACAATGCTCACCAACCTATCCTAAAAACGCTTTCTAATATTGTGTTTAACAATGAACACGGCAAGCTTTTAGATGCATCAGTAGAACAGATTCTTGCTTTGTTCAAAGGTGAAGAAGTCACAGCTGCATCTTCAGAAGAAGGCAATACCGCTGTATTTAAAATCAAAAACTCTCACGGCCTACATGCTCGTCCGGGGGCAATGTTAGTCGCAGAAGCGAAAAAGTTTGAATCCACTATACGTGTTTCCAACCTAGACGGAGATGGAAAAGCAGTAAACGCGAAGAGCCTAATGAAAGTCATCGCGCTGGGCGTTAAGCACGGTCACCAACTTCAATTTACAGCAGAAGGCCCTGATGCGCCGCAAGCCTTGGAGTCTATCGGAAATGCAATCGCTTCTGGCCTTGGTGAAGGTTAAGGATCCGATATGACAAACAAAACAAATAAGGTTGTCACTATTACGCTCAACCCGGCATTGGATTTAACAGGTTCAGTAAATGAACTAAACGTTGGTTCCGTGAGCTTAGTACAGCAAAGCAATCTCCACGCTGCAGGTAAAGGTGTCAACGTAGCAAAAGTGTTGAGCGATTTAGGCGCAGATGTCACGGTTACCGGCTTTCTTGGTAAAGATAACCCTGAGCTATTCCATCAGCTTTTCAATGACATCGGCGTTAAGAATGAGTTTGTAGAAGTACAAGGTGCAACTCGTATCAACGTCAAGCTCGTTGAGGCTAATGGAAACGTTAGTGACATTAACTTCCCTGGTGTTCAAGTTACGGCAGAAGAAATCGCGCGCTTTGAAGAAACCCTATTCCGCCTTGCTGAAACACACGATTACTTTGTATTGGCAGGCAGCCTACCGGGCGGTGTTACTGCAGAGCAATGCGCTGCATGGATAGAAGCACTGCATCAACAAGGCAAAAAGGTGTTGTTCGACAGTAGCAAAGCCGCATTGAAGTCAGGTATTGATGCTCACCCATGGTTAATTAAACCTAACGATGAAGAACTTGGTGATTTTGTTGGCGAACATCTAGCAACACCTGAACAGTGCCAAGCTGCAGCGCAAACACTGAGCGACAAAGGCATAGAAAACATCGTGGTTTCTATGGGACCTGACGGTGTTATGTGGCTCAACCAAGGCGAATGGCTTAGTGCAAAACCGCCTCGAATGCATGTCGTGAGCACCGTTGGCGCAGGCGATACGCTGGTCGCTGGCTTGTGTTGGGGCCACATGCAACTGATGCCTAAAAACGATTTATTGCGCTTCGCTACAGCACTTTCTGCTTTGGCAGTTAGTCAAGTTGGCGTAGGGCTAACCAGTCAGGAAGAACTGGAAAATATCAAGCGACAAACTGAAGTTAGCGCGCTTTACCCTATTACAAACTTAGAACAAAACTAAGGAACAGAAGGTTATCGTATGAATATTGCCATTATTACTGCCTGTCCGAGCGGTGTAGCAAATAGCATCCTTGCGGCAGGATTACTAGAACAAGCCGCCGCAAAATTAAACTGGAATGCCAAAATAGAATGTCAATCAAGTGTGGTTGAACCAACACTATTGACGGAAGCTGACGTTGAACAAGCAGAAGTCATTGTCATTGCGGCAAATACTAGCGTCGACACTTCTCGTTTTGTAGGAAAAAAGGTTTACCAAGCGGAAATTAGCGAAGTAGCAAAAGACGCAACTGCGTTTCTCCAGCAAGCGGTTGAAAACGCCACTTTACTTGAAAAAGCAACCACACTTGCAGCCCCTATCACTACAGATACAACATCAGCAGCGAAGAAAATTGTTGCAATCACCGCTTGCCCTACTGGCGTTGCGCATACCTTTATGGCGGCAGAAGCTTTAGAAGAAGAAGGCAAGCGTCGTGGCCATCAAATCAAGGTGGAAACTCGTGGTTCAGTTGGCGCTAAAAACCAACTGACTGAGCAAGAAATTGCAGACGCCGATCTGGTGATCATTGCTGCGGATATTGAAGTGCCACTTGATCGCTTTAACGGCAAAAAGATGTACCGCACGAAAACTGGTCCAGCTCTGAAGAAAACAGCCGAAGAGATGGACAAAGCATTCGAGCAAGCCACGGTGTATCAACATTCTGGTTCAGCTAACTCTTCATCTTCCACCGAAGAGAAAAAAGGCGCTTACAAACACCTAATGACGGGTGTTTCGCACATGCTTCCTGTCGTCGTTGCAGGTGGTTTGATCATCGCTCTATCTTTCGTGTTCGGTATTGAAGCATTTAAAGAAGAAGGCACACTAGCAGCAGCCTTGATGAACATTGGTGGTGGCTCTGCATTCGCATTGATGATTCCTGTACTTGCTGGCTATATTGCGTTTTCAATCGCTGACCGTCCTGGTCTGGCTCCTGGTCTTGTTGGTGGTATGCTAGCAAGTTCAACGGGTGCTGGTTTCCTAGGTGGTATCGCAGCTGGCTTCATTGCCGGTTACGCAGCGAAACTCCTCGCAGATAAGGTGAAACTGCCACAATCGATGGAGGCGCTTAAACCGATTCTGATCATTCCATTTGTAGCAACATTGTTCACTGGTCTTGTGATGATCTACATCGTAGGCGGCCCAGTTTCAGGCATCATGAACGGCCTGACTGACTTCCTAAACAACATGGGATCTGACAGTGCAGTACTACTGGGTATTATCCTTGGCGCAATGATGTGTTTCGACCTAGGAGGCCCGGTAAACAAAGCCGCTTACGCATTTGGTGTTGGCCTTTTGGCTTCACAAACTTACGCGCCAATGGCTGCAATCATGGCCGCAGGTATGGTTCCTGCGCTAGGTATGGGTTTAGCGACCTTCATTGCGAAGAACAAATTTGAACAAAATGAACGTGAGGCAGGTAAAGCATCATTTGTCTTGGGCCTTTGTTTCATCTCTGAAGGCGCAATTCCATTTGCTGCGAAAGATCCAATGCGCGTGATTCCATCTTGTATGGCAGGTGGCGCGCTTACTGGTGCCCTATCGATGCTATTCGGTGCGAAATTAATGGCACCACACGGCGGTCTATTCGTGTTGCTAATTCCTAACGCAATTTCACCAGTATTAATGTATTTAGTGGCTATTGCAGCGGGTACAGCGGTAACTGGCTTTACTTACGCATTCTTAAAAAGCAAAGCAGAAGCGAAACAAGAAGTCGCAGCTTAATTAACAATGCCACCCTCGAATTTGGCATTTAGCACCTCCCTTTAATTCCGGTTAAGGGAGGTGTTTTTTATTCCGCAGCCGGAACGGCTACAATGTCTACTTCCCCACTGCTCATATCCACCGTTGCTTGATAAGCGCTATGCGGGTCACCGTAGTGCTTGAAGGTAAAGTGGTAAACGTTGGCTGGCGTCCACAAGGTTTTTGAATCTGCGGGCAGAATGTCATAGCCGTCTTGCTGATAAAGCTCTGTCGCCATTACATTTGCGATTGCCGCCTGCTGGTTAGCGTCTCGATCAACCTTTGGCTCTAATGACGGATTACTTGGATAAGATTCACCGTTGTAACTCATGAGTCGATATGAGCCATTACTCCAAACGATAAAGTCCTGCCAACCATTACTGTAACTGTCGGCTAGTACAATAGGCGTGCGAGTTACCGACATTCGATTAATAACGTTTCCCTCATTATCAAACATATATGCAGAGCAGCCACCACTACCACAGAAATAGCGATCTTGAAGCAACACTATGTATTCTGCCTTGCCGTCGCTGTTTAGGTCGGCGCTACCCGATAGATAACGTAGATTGTCTTGCTCGAGCGACAGCCCTTCAGGGGCTAAAACCTTACTATCAATCCAACTGGAAATGACTTCAGCACTAACACTGTTGACTTTAGGGGCAGGTTGTTTGGTTTCTGTCGGCATGCTATCCGTCGCGGTGCAGCCAACCAAGGTGAAAGAACCAACGAAGAAGAGTCCGTTTAATATGCGCTTATTCATGTAATCTCAATCTTTGATGTGTCGTTACATCAGTATACGCATGATTTGCATTGTAATCGTAAGAAAATCATTAAAATCAAGCAAATGAATGGTTTGGTATATATTAGTAAGATCAAAAAAGCCCCGAAGAAAACCTTCAGGGCTAGGCAGGAAGCTGGCAAATAGCCAGGAGTCCCTATGCAGTGGTCGGTTTTACCCTAAACAGAATTGCAAACATCACTGGCACCACTATCAGTGTCAGTACAGTAGCAAAACCAAGACCTGCCATAATCGTTATTGCCATCGAGCCAAAGAAGGCGTCGAAGACCAGTGGAATCATCCCCAAGATAGTTGTTAGGGCAGCCATACTTACCGGACGAACGCGGCTTATCGCACTATCGACAATCGCGAGGTAAGGATCTTTACCTGACTCCAACTCAAGGTTAATTTGGTCAAGCAACACAATACCGTTTTTCAAAATCATGCCACTTAGGCTTAACAAACCAAGGAATGCTGTAAAACTGAACGGCATGTTCGTGGTAAGCAAACCAAAAGCAACGCCAATGATCGCTAACGGAACGGTGAACCAAATGACCAACGGCTTTTTGATTGAGTTAAACAGTAAAATAGTAATAATGAACATCAACAAGTAACCCATCGGCAATGAACCGAATAGGCCTTCTTGTGCATCTTTGGATGATTCGTACTCACCACCCCATGTGATTTCGTATCCTTCTGGAACATGCAATGCCATCACTTTAGGCTGTACACGAGCAAATAAGCTTGCTGCCGTGTCGTCACTCAACACATCATGGTCCGCGAGAACGGTTAACGTACGCTTACGGTCACGACGCTGAATTAGCGGCTCACTCCAATCCAGTTGAACGCCATCAATCACTTGATCAACCGGAATATACGTTTGCAACGAAGGACTCCAAATGGTCACGTTTTGTAGTGATTCAAAATCTACGCGTTCTTCTTCAGGAAGGCGTGTCATAATTGGCAACGTATGTGTACCATCACGCAAGTAACCTAAGGTGCTACCACCAAACGCCATTTGCAGTGTGCTTGAAAGATCTTCTTTCGAAATACCTAAGCGACGAGCTTTAGACTCATTGAAAACGGGTACAAGTTCCTTGGTGCGCTCTCGCCAATCGTGACGAATGTTTCGGGCACCAGGGTCGGTATGAAGGATGTCTTCGACTTGCACCGCCAAGTCACGTAAAACTTGTGGATCAGGGCCAGTAATACGCGCTTCGATCTTAGACGCTGGTGATGGACCAAATTCCATCAATTTAAACTGGAATGTAGGCGCATCAAATGTTTTCGCCAGATTCGCATCTAACTTATGCAGCAAACCAAACATTTTCTCACGATCAGTCGCGCGAACTTGGAACTGAGCGTACGCTTCGTAACTTTTTTCTGGTTGATAGGTTAAAGCAAAACGCTGTAGGCCCTGCCCAATCGAAGCAGAAACAAAGTCAATATCATCTTGCTGACGAATGTAGCTTTCAACTTCTTCCGCTTTCTTGATGGTCTCGCGAATGTCAGTGCCCTCTGGCATCCACATATCCACGTAGAACATCGGCGTATTCGATGGTGGGAAGAACTGCTGTTTTACATTACCAAATGCCACGACAGCACCCACTAATAGCGCCACCATGCCAGCAACGGTAAGCCAGCGGAATCGCAATGCAAATTTCAGCGATGCCCCAAATACGACAAACAACCAGCCTTTATAAGGATCATCTTCGCTAGTACCCTGCTCTTTGTTTTCCTCTTTCAACAAAAGATCGGCAAGGAAAGGCGTCAGTGTAATAGCGGTAATCCAGCTTAAAAATAGTGAGAAACACAGCACCCAGAATAGAGAGCCCATGAACTCACCTGTCGCATCTTGCGACAAGCCGATAGGTGCAAAAGCCGTAATTGCAATAACAGTTGCGCCCAGCAAAGGCCATTGTGTTTGCTTTACAATATCGACAGCCGCTTGAACTTTGGTACGCCCTTTCTTTAAGCCAACCAATATGCCTTCCACGACAACAATCGCGTTATCAACCAGCATACCCAAGGCAATAATTAACGCGCCAAGAGAAATACGATGCAGTTCGATGTTGTTGTAATTCATCAAAATGAAGGTACCAAATACAGTCAATAACAACACAACTCCAATGATGACACCACTGCGTAAACCCATAGTAAACAGCAACACAATGATTACGATCGCCACTGCCTCCGCTAGACTAATTACAAACGCTTTAACAGATTCATCCACCTCATTGGCTTGGTTGTAAAAGTAGTTCATATCGATGCCAGCAGGCTTGATAGACTCTAGGCTCGCGAGCTCCGCATCCAAACGTTCACCAACCTCAACCACGTTCACACCCGATGCAAACGAGATACCGATATTAATCGCTTTTTGACCGTTAAAGAGTACGACGTTGCTTGGCTTCTCTTGAATACCGCGAGAAATCGTTGCTACGTCTTTTAGACGAATTAGATTTCCTGTGTCACGGCCATGAATGATCAGATTTTCTAGTGCTTCTACAGTGTTTAAGGTGCCGCTTGGGCGAATAACAAGGCTTTCGCCATTGACCATCACTTCCCCTGCTGAAACCACATTGTTTTGCTGGTTCAACAAGCTCGAAACCACATTCATGTCTAAGTTCAGTGCAGCAAGGCGATCAAGTGAGATCTCAACGAATAGCATTTCTTGCTGATCGCCCGTGATGTCTACCTTACCAACACCATCAACAAGCTCGATTTCACGGGTCAGGTAATCCGCATAACGTTTCAGCTCTACATAGTCGTAATCGTCACCAGTGAGCATTAACATCACGCCATAAACGTCACCGAAATCATCAATGATCTGTAAAGACTGAACACCTTGAGGCAATGATGGTCGTAAATCATTAATTTTACGGCGCATTTCATCCCAAATTTGCGGCAGTTCATCAGGACCATAGTCCATTTCCATGCTCACCGTTATTTGAGACATACCATTAGAAGACGTAGAGGTAATTTTGTCGATATAAGGGAGTTTTCGAATCTCTTTTTCTAGAGGATACGTCAGCTCTTCTTCAACTTCTTTTGACGTCGCGCCAGGGTATGTTGAGATGATCATGGCATCTTTGATCGTAAATGCCGGGTCTTCTAATCGTCCAAGCTCCAAAAATGACGTTAAACCACCAACAGCAAGGATAATAATGAACAACCAGCTGATGACTTTGTTTTTTATTGAATACTCAGCAATGTTCATTATTGGTTATTCTCCACAACATCCACATGTTTACCTTCGCGTAATTTACGCAGATTTGAATTAATCAGAATATCGCCCTGGCTAACACCTGACGACACAATGGCTCCATTGCCATTCACTTGAGAAATCATGACAGGCACTCGTGTGACAATGTCACCTTCTTTTTTCCACACAAAGAACTCATTCCCTTCACTGCCTGCTTGAAGCGCCGTGACAGGAACACTGTAACCATCAATAGAGGTAATGCCCGCCTTCACCATATCGACCAAAACGCTTACGCTGGTTCCCGGCAATATCTCTGTTTTTGGCTGTGGCATCGTCAAGTACATTTCGTAGGTTTGAGTTTCAGCGTTGGGTTCACTTGTGTGCTCTAAATAGTCCAAAGCAAATCTGCCATCGATGCCGGAGAAGGTTGCTCTAGGCTTGTAGCTCATGCTGTCTGAGTTTGGGTCTACCATCGCTAAAACATTGTCGGAAAGCTCAATACGCACGTAAACCAAATCGTTTTGGTATAGGTTTAACACGGGTTCACCAATTGCCACACGCTCAAAACGTTCTTTGAAAACATCAGATACTTTACCGGCGAACGGGGCGAATAAACGGGTGTAATTCAATTGATTGGTCGCGTTATAGAAAGTAGCCTCAGCTAGCTCTTTATTGGCGGTTAGCTCATCAAGTTCCGCTTTTGAAATCATTTGACGTGCATGCAAGTCTTCACCGCGTTTAAGCTGACGAATTGCAAGTGTGTATTGTGCTTCTGCGTCATTCACGGCTTGCTTCTCTTTGCTATCATCTAGCTTTGCGATCATTTGCCCCTGCTTCACAACGTCACCCGCTTTAACCAATACGTGCTGAACTTCCCCAGCGCGGCGAAATGCCATTGGCGTTTGCTCTGCAGGCACTACTATGCCTTTGAACGCGCGATGTTGACTTTGTACTGGTGCATCCACCGAGATAGTCGACACAAAAAGTGACTGCTCGACGATAGCTTGGTTTTCATTTTTGCACCCTGTTAAAACTGCAAGTGCAATCGCAGAGATCGTAAGTAGAGAACGTTTCATTAAATGCCTCCCTCACGAACCCAAGCTTTCACCACTTGTCCTTCAACCAGTCTCTCAACACCAGCAATAACAACGTAATCATTGTTATCAAGCCCGGCTTTCACACCACCTGCTGCGTCAAGTGACACAGTGACTTTATTGACCTGCTGCGTGCTTCTGTCCATTACCCAAACTTCACCTTGCGTCCCATTTTTGTTGACCCAAGCAGACTGAGGTAACGTCATCGCGTCCGATACATGTTGTTTAGCAATGTGTACCTGCCCAGTCATACCTGTCAGCAAATTGCGATCTTCTGGTCGAGTGATGGTCACGATCGCCTCATAACTATTGGTATCGATGTTTGGCTGCGTCGAAATTTCTTTAAATTGCCCAGGGATACGTTTTCCTGGCTCGCTATCCATCGTCACCCACATATCGGAGTTTTGCAGTGACTCAAGTGATACAGATTCCGCATAACTTACTGGCAAGGTGAAAGATACATCCAACGTCGTGTTATCAATGAGATTCAAGATCTCCTGCTTCTCTGCTACTACCTGAAACGGGTTGACATAGGTATATGACACAATGCCATCAAACGGTGCATGAATTTTGGTATAGCTCAAATCGGTTTTAGCTTGTTCGTAGTTCGCCAATGCCGCTTTATATTGAGTTTCTTTCTGATCGTACTCATCAGTACTAATGAGTTTTTTTCCGTAAAGGTTTTTCGCGCGGTCCCATTGTGTTTTCGCTAACGCGTACTGCGCTTGAGCGGCATCTAACGCAAGCTGAAGATCTTTAGGGTCTAACGTTGCGAGCACTTCACCTTTTTGGACCTTTTGACCCATGCGTACACGTAATTCATCTACCTCTCCACCAACCTGAAAAGAAAGCTGCGCGCGATGTGTTGCATCAATACGCGCTAAAAAGGCGTGCGAGTCTTCAAGTTCTAGGTCTTTCACCGCCAGTAATTTTACAGGTTTGATTAAAGGTTCAGACGGCTCAGAAATGGCTTTATTACACCCAGTTAGCATCCCAGAAAGACTTAATGTCACCACTGCGCCAACTAAAGTGCGCCTTAAATATTGTTTTCGCACCCGCTTTCTCCGTAGGTTTTATATATTACACAGCCGTGCAGTATAAGCAGAATTTGAAATTGATCAACATATTTTCCAGGTGGATAGCAAATTAATTAGTCAAAGCGTTCGGTTTCTGGTAAAAGTAAGCGCGTGATTAATATTCGGGAAAATTCGAACTATGAATGAAAGAAAGCAGGGGCGTAGAAGTGCTGAAGCAGCAGAACAAACTAAGTGTCTGATCCTTAAAGTGGCAGCAGATATGTTTTGTGAACTTGGTTACGAGCGTGTCTCGCTGCGCAATATCAGTGAAAAGGCTGGTGTTTCACATAGTTTGATCCGTCACCACTTCGGCAGCAAAGAGAAAATCTGGCAAGCGGTTAGCGATGCAATGGACGAGTTCATGCAGTGCTATATGGCTGAACTCATCAATGAAATGCCGGAGAACACACCTTCGAATAGAAAAATTTATCTGTTTATGGTTCGCATGCTAGCATTTGCTCTCGTCAATCCTCATCCAGTACAGATGATCGCCGATGCCATTCGACAAGGCGATGACGGTGCTCTACTGCAGTATTTCTTAAAGTCAAAAGATGAGTTCGCTGCAATATTTACCGGAATTTTCGAGCAGTACAACAGCGAAAACCCTAATGCACAATTTGATCAGTGGGAATCAAAGTGGCAAATGTTGATCTTCGCACATGGTGCTGTCAGTCTCGCGCCAATGATGCAAGAAACATGGCCGGATATTGCAGATAATCGCGAAAAACTGCTGATCAAGCATTGGGAATTGTTTAATACCATTATGGCCTCTCAATTTGGGATCCCAAAAGAAGAGATGATTCATCCGGAAAAGCTTGAAGATATCGTTATTGATATGTGCTGTACTATTGATGAAGCAGTAAACTAAAAGCAAACAAGCGAAAAGAAGACATAAAAATGCCGAGCTACAAAGCTCGGCATTTTTGTTTCAATTCGTTTTAACCACGGTAGTAGCGTTGTGGTACGAACGGCATTTTTTCAACTGTCATTGGTAGCATTTTGCCACGCACTTCAGCGAACACTTCAGTACCAATCGCCGCCAAATCCGCACGAACATACCCCATTGAGACTGGCTTACCTGCATTCGGGCCCGCCGTACCACTGGTTACAACGCCAATTTTAACGCCGTCAGCATCAAACAGTTCAACACCTTCACGCACTGGCGCTTTGGTTTGACCTACTAGACCCACACGCTTACGCGCCACATCTTTAGTCTCAATCTGCTTAAGAATAATGTCTGCGCCAGGGAAACCACCTTCACGTTCACCACCAATACGACGAACTTTTTGGATACCCCATAGCAAGCTCGCTTCAACAGGTGTTGTTGTTGTGTCTAGGTCATGACCGTATAGACAAAGGCCACACTCAAGACGAAGCGAATCACGAGCACCAAGGCCAATCCATTCAACTTCATCTTCCGCAGTCAGTTTCCGTGCTAGCTCTTCCGCTTTGTCAGCAGGAACCGAAATTTCGTAACCGTCTTCGCCTGTATAACCACTACGAGAAACAATGCACTCGGCGCCTAAAATATCGACTTTACGAATATCCATGAACAGCATTTCAGAAACTTCTGGTGCAAAACGCGCCAATACAGCCGCCGCTTTAGGGCCTTGGATTGCAAGTAGAGCTCGGTCTTCGATAATTTCTAGCTCAACACCAGATGGTAAATGCGCTTGTAGGTGTGCGATATCTTGCGCTTTACATGCTGCGTTCACAACCACAAACAGATGATCGCCTAGGTTAGCCACCATCAAGTCGTCCATGATGCCGCCCTCTTCATTAGTGAAAAAAGCGTAACGCTGTTTACCAGACTCAAGATCCACAATATCCACTGGAACTAATGTTTCTAGGAACGCAGCTGCACCGTCACCAATTAGGCGAAGCTGTCCCATGTGAGAAACGTCAAACAGACCTGCCGCATCACGAGTATGTAAGTGTTCCTTCTTTACGCCTAGAGGATACTGAACAGGCATATCGTAACCCGCGAACGGGACCATTTTGGCACCAACTTCAACGTGAAGTGCGTGTAGTGGTGTTTTCAGTAGTTCTTGAGTCATTTTCGTCTCCATTTAGATAGACCCGAGAATGCTATCGGCATTCGATGTGTTTCCAATAATAAACATGGCTCATTCTATTTTGCACGAACAAGACGCAGATCGACTTGCAAAAGTGTGACTCTTAACATTTTAATCACAACAAATCGTACAAAAAAAGCGCTTTAATGAGCAAGTTCTCATCAAAAAAGCGCTTTTTCATCATAACGACCACCAACAGCAATCGTTTGCTTTCACTATAGGAAATTTACAAGTATTTATCACTATTTGGCTGTCACCCACAAAATGAGCGCATCTTCTTCGCTAACACTGGTCAACATATGTCCCATATTTGCATCGTAATAAACGCTGTCTCCCTCGCTTAAAACAACAGGTTCGTAAAACTCAGAATAGAACATGACCTCACCAGATAAGATAAGCAAAAATTCTTCGCCATCATGACGAACCCAGTCTTTATATTCATCAAAACTACGAGCTCGAATTTGGCTCTTAAACGGCATCATTTTCTTATTGGAAAGTTGTGTCGCGAGCAGTTCGTGTTCATAGGTTTGTGTTGGGTGTGGTTTACCTTCATTCTTCTTGGTAACATCCCTGCGCCCTGTCGCTACCTTTTTTCTAGGTGGCTCAAAGAGTTGTGGCATGTCAATTTGTAAGCCTAGTGCCAATTTTTGCATCGCTTGAAACGTCGGGGAGATCTGCTCATTTTCTATTTTGCTCAGTGTAGATCGAGCAAGTCCGGTTCGCTGACTCGCTTCTTCTAATGTGATACCGAGTTTCGAGCGGATATCCTTAATACGCTGGCCCAGTTTTAACGGCTCGATATTTTGGTCATGTTGCTCTTTTGCCAACGTCATCGATGGGTATTCATCGTAAATATTTTCTGCCATAAATCCCTCTATAGATATCCATATTTTTTGTCTTACTCGCATTGTGCATGAAGCACATAGTGGATAGAAGTCCACCAAGTGAATTAAAGCGTGCTCTTGTTAACAAATTTTGAAATCTTGTTTCCTATAGGAAATTTTTGGTTGATTGTTCCCGTCACAGGCGCTATGTTACCAACTTGTTAGATGTAGAGATGCATATTTCCGTAAGAGATTGGTAAAGGAAACACGCAATCCAACGGAGTTTTTGCCCAAATTTAGGGCCGGATGTTCACTCTGTTCTGCTACGCAGTTCAGCTGTTTTTGAGGACAAATGAACCACAACCGCAAATCATAACTCATCTATTGCGGGTTCATTTTCAGATTTGGAAGGTCAACTACCATGAATAAGAGTTACCCTAACCACAGCTTGGAAAACTTTTTCTCTACCAACCTCTCTGCGACAGATGATGCTGTCTTTGCTGGAATTCAAGCGGAATCCGCTCGCCAAAACGAACAAATCGAACTTATCGCTTCTGAGAACATCGTGTCTAAAGCGGTAATGCAAGCTCAAGGCACGTGCCTAACAAACAAATACGCTGAAGGTTACCCAGGTCGCCGTTACTATGGTGGTTGTGAGCACGTAGATACAGTGGAAGCCATTGCTATCGAACGCGCAAAAAAACTTTTCAATTGTGAATACGCAAACGTTCAACCACACTCAGGCGCACAAGCAAACGGCGCAGTAAAGCTGGCACTGCTTCAACCTGGTGAAACCATTCTTGGTATGTCTTTAGACGCAGGTGGTCACCTGACGCACGGCGCACGCCCTGCACTTTCTGGTAAATGGTTTAATGCAGTTCAATACGGTGTTGATCGCGAAACACTAGAAATTAACTACGAAGATGTTCGTGAGCTTGCACTTGAGCACCAACCTAAAATGATCATCGCAGGTGGTAGCGCTATTCCACGTACTATCGACTTTGCAAAATTCCGTGAAATCGCAGACGAAGTAAATGCAATTCTTATGGTCGACATGGCGCACATCGCTGGTCTTATCGCAACAGGCGCACACCCTAGCCCACTGCCACACGCACACGTTGTTACGACTACAACACACAAAACATTGCGTGGCCCTCGCGGCGGTATGATTCTTACTAACCACGAAGACATCATTAAGAAAATCAACTCAGCCGTATTCCCTGGCCTACAAGGTGGCCCACTGATGCACGTTATCGCAGCCAAAGCGGTCGCATTTGGTGAAGCGCTTGGCCCTGAATTTAAAACTTATATTGATTCGGTGATCAATAACGCAAAAGTCCTAGCGGAAGTATTGCAAACTCGCGGTTGCGACATCGTAACTGGTGGCACAGACACGCACCTAATGCTGGTTGACCTTCGTCCGAAAGGGTTGAAAGGCAATAAAGCAGAAGAAGCTCTAGAGCGTGCTGGGATCACATGTAACAAAAATGGCATCCCATTCGATACAGAGAAGCCTATGATTACATCGGGCATCCGTTTAGGAACGCCTGCGGGTACAAGCCGCGGCTTTGGCGCTGAAGAATTCAAACTCATCGGTAATTGGATTGGTGACGTACTGGACGGTTTAGTGAACAACCCTGAAGGTGACGCAGAAGTTGAAAAACGCGTTCGCAAAGAAGTAAAAGAACTTTGCAGTCGCTTTCCTCTATACCAGTAAACGATTTTTTTGAAATCATAATAATTCCTGACAAGTTATTCGGAGATTAAGCAATGGACAAAACACTGAAGTTTGCAGATAGCCACGAGTGGGTACGTGACAACGGTGACGGCACAGTAACAATTGGTATTTCTGAGCATGCACAAGAAATGCTAGGTGACGTGGTATTCGTTGACCTACCAGACGTAGAAGACGAAGTTGAAGCAGGTGAAAGCTTCTCTCTCGTTGAATCTGTAAAAGCAGCGTCAGACATCTACGCACCAATCACTGGTGAAATCGTAGAAATCAATGAAGAACTAGAAGACAGCCCAGAGCTAATTAACGAAGAGCCGTACGAAGGTGGCTGGATCGTAAAAGTGAAGATGTCTGATGTATCTGAACTAGATAACCTGAAAGACGCAGACGAATACCTAAACTCTATCGAAGAAGAGTAATTAGGATGTGACGAAAGCTGTTCCCTAGCCTGTTTAGAGAACAGCTTTTTTTCTAGGTTCGGACGTATAATTTAATTTATCAGTAACGCAAATCCGTTACCCGAACCAAGGAGTAGGTAAAGGACAATGACTGAATTACTTCAAAGCCTCAGCACACAAAACGAGTTCGTTGCTCGCCACAATGGACCAAACAAATCTGACCAACAGAAAATGTTGGAAGCGATCAACGCAGTTAGCCTAGATTCGCTTATCGACGAAACCGTACCAGCACAAATTCGCCTAGAGCAACCAATGAGCTTGGCTGAAGCGAAAAGCGAAGCAGACATGCTGGCAGCCATGCGTAAGTTCGCCGATCAGAACCAAGTTAAACGTACATTCATTGGTCAGGGTTACTACAACACCTTCACGCCGAACGTGATTCTACGCAACGTGATGGAAAACCCGGGCTGGTACACTGCTTACACCCCTTACCAACCAGAGATCTCACAAGGTCGTTTAGAAGCACTTCTAAACTACCAACAAATGGTGATGGATCTTACTGGTATGGAAATCGCGAACGCGTCATTGCTTGATGAAGCAACGGCAGCAGCAGAAGCGATGACACTTTGTAAGCGTGCGGGTAAAAGCAAGAGCAACGTATTCTTCGTTGCTGACGACGTTCACCCACAAACCATCGAAGTGGTAAAAACTCGTGCGAAATTCATCGGCTTTGAAGTCTTGGTTGGTTCTTTAGAATCACTACCAGAGCAAGACGTGTTCGGCGCACTAGTTCAATACCCAAGTACAACAGGTGAAGTTCGTGACCTAACGGACATCATCGCTAAAGCGCAAGCAAACAAAACACTAGTGACTGTAGCAACGGACCTTCTTGCTTCTACCCTGCTTAAACCTGCAGGTGAAATGGGCGCAGACGTAGCAATCGGTTCAGCACAACGTTTTGGCGTGCCGATGGGTTACGGCGGTCCACACGCTGCTTTCATGGCAACTCGTGATAAGCACAAGCGTACAATGCCTGGGCGTGTTATCGGTGTTTCTATCGATACCAACGGTAACCAAGCACTGCGTATGGCAATGCAAACGCGTGAACAGCACATCCGTCGTGAAAAAGCGACTTCAAACATCTGTACTGCTCAAGCACTGCTAGCGAACATGGCGTCTTTCTACGCGGTTTACCACGGCGCAGAAGGTCTACGCACGATTGCTCGTCGTACGCACCACATGACAGCCATCCTAGCCGCTGGCCTAACTAAAGGCGGCTTCGAGCTTGCTCACAACAGCTTCTTCGACACCATCACTATCAACACAGGTGCACAAACTGAAGACCTATACGCGAAAGCACTAACCGCAGACATCAACCTACGTAAGTTGGATACTCAGCTAGGTGTGAGCTTCGACGAAACCACAACCGTGGCAGATGTAGAAGCCCTATTCGCAGTATTCGGTGTGAAAGAAGAAGTCGCAGCACTATCAACTGAAATCGCAGGCAACGAGTTTGCAGCCATTCCAGAAGCATTGCGCCGCACAACAGAATATCTAACACACCCTGTGTTTAACACGCACCACAGCGAAACACAGATGATGCGTTACCTAAAACAGCTAGAGAACAAAGACTTCTCACTCACGCACGGCATGATCCCACTGGGCAGCTGTACGATGAAGCTGAACGCAGCAGCAGAGATGATTCCAGTAACTTGGCCTGAGTTTGGTTCGATCCACCCGTTCGCACCAGCAGAACAAGCAGCTGGTTACGCTGCACTCGCAAAAGACCTTAAAGAAAAGCTATGTGAAATCACTGGCTATGACGCATTCTCACTACAACCAAACTCTGGTGCATCGGGTGAGTACGCAGGTCTTATCGCGATTCAACGTTACCACGAAAGCCGTGGCGAAGGTCACCGCAACGTATGTTTGATCCCAAGCTCTGCGCACGGTACTAACCCTGCGACAGCATCTATGGTGTCAATGAAAGTGGTTGTGGTTAAGTGTGATGAAGAAGGCAACATCGACATCGACGACCTAGCAGCGAAAATCGAGAAACACAAAGACAACCTATCAAGCATTATGATCACTTACCCTTCTACGCACGGCGTTTACGAAGAGAAAGTGAAAGAAGTGTGTGAAATGGTTCATGCCGCTGGTGGTCAGGTTTACCTAGACGGCGCTAACATGAACGCGCAGGTTGGTCTAACATCACCAGGCTTCATCGGTTCAGACGTTTCTCACCTAAACCTACACAAAACCTTCTGCATCCCGCACGGTGGTGGCGGTCCGGGTATGGGTCCTATCGGTGTGAAATCTCACCTAGCTCCTTTCTTACCAGGGCATATTGAAGACGGTGTAGAAGGCGCAGATTTCGCAGTATCAGCAGCAGATATGGGTAGCGCTTCTATCCTGCCTATCTCTTGGGCTTACATCGCAATGATGGGCGAAGCTGGCCTAACAGATGCTACAAAAGTAGCAATTCTGAACGCAAACTACGTGATGGAAACACTTCGCCAACACTACCCTGTTCTTTACCGTGGCAAAAATGGCCGCGTAGCGCACGAATGTATTATCGACATTCGTCCGCTGAAAGAAGAAACAGGTATCAGCGAAGAAGACATCGCGAAGCGTCTAATGGACTACGGTTTCCACGCACCAACTATGTCGTTCCCTGTAGCGGGCACGCTAATGGTTGAGCCAACGGAATCGGAAGATCTAGAAGAGCTGGACCGCTTCTGTGATGCGATGATCGCTATCCGCGAAGAAATGGAGAAAGTGAAAAACGGTGAATGGCCACTGGATAACAACCCACTTGTTAACGCGCCACACACACAAGTTGATCTTTCAGCTGAAGATTGGGACCGCCCTTACTCTCGCGAGATTGGCTGCTTCCCGTCTAAAGCGACCAAATCTTGGAAGTACTGGCCAACGGTAAATCGCGTGGATAACGTATACGGTGACCGTAACCTAATCTGTTCATGCCCAAGCATCGATAACTACGAAGATTAATTTTTGTAGAATCTAAATAAACAAAGGCGAACCGATTGGTTCGCCTTTGTTTTTGGTGTGCCGCCCTAACATTTGTTGATACATCGAGAAGGAATGATGGCTAGTTATTGTTTGCACAAAAGTGATTTAGAAATACAGTGACTTCTGAGAACCTTTGAATTAGCACTAATATCTCAGGCCTTAAAAGCTTGTTGGAAACTCCTCATGAACACTATGTTATGCAGGTGCTGTGTAGTTTCTCAGTTCAGTTGCAGTAAGTCCCATTTATTACCATAGAGATCTTGAAACACCACCACTGTCCCGTATTCTTCCACACGAGGCTCTTCATTAAAAACAACACCATTTTTCTTCATCAACTCGTAGTCACGCCAAAAATCATTAGTTTGCAGAAACAGGAAAACACGACCACCTGTTTGATTTCCTACTGCATGCGTTTGCTCCGGTGTACTCGCTTGAGCTAAAAGTAGGTTTGTACCATTGGAGTTTGGAGGAGAAACTTGAACCCAGCGTTTACCACCACCTAGGTTGGTATCTTCAACCAGAGTGAATTGAAGTTTTTGAGTATAGAATTCGATAGCATCGTCGTAATTTTCAACGACTAGAGCAATGTTTCCGATTTGCTGCTGAACAGTTTTGGCCATGATGATTTCCGCTGTGTCAAAACGCTAATTGTACGCTATTTTGAGACTTTTCTAGAAAGCACATAACGCCTTGCAAATGTGTAAGGCACACAATACGAATGTTTACGCACAGCGCCTTTGTCACTAGAACCTACAAATAATATAGCTACCACAAGTGTCGAATCTTGATTGAGCAACTTATTAAAGCCTTAGCTATAACTCAAGAGCAAATCTCTAACCTAATAAAGAAGGCTGCTCGTATACCACGGTATTATAGTTCTTCTAGTTTTCCCTTAGCTAAATCTTCTTGTTGCTTAAGGAACATGAAGAAGTTTGCCTCACTGATAAACGGGTTACCGCTTGTGCCGAGCTTCTTCCTATTTTCAAAAAGGAAATTTTTATGTGGATGGTTCGAAAGGTTAACGTTCACAATAGGTGCCTGTAGTGAAATTTTTCTAATTTTCTCCATGCTAGTCAGGAACTGGCCAATAACTTCTGGATCATTGCTACTTACGCTATGCCCACCAACGATAAAAGCACGATATTGTTCGCCATTATCTTCAACAGTGAAGTCTAAGGAATAATCACCTTCCGTGTGGCCAGGTGTGAGATAGAACTTAAACTCATGTCCACCAATAACCATAGAGCTATCGCTTTTTATCTCTATGTCTAAATTTGGAGGAAGGAACTTGTTCTCACCTTCGCTTTTGTTTGATTGCTGTATAGATAGTTCATGAGCGCTTTTGGTCATCACGACTTTGGAACCATACTTCTCTTGAAGTAACTGGGCGCCTCCAACGTGGTCAGAATGCCCATGAGTTACCAATATGTGCGTTATTGGCTTATCTTTTAGCCCTAGCTTCTCTAGGTTGATAGGTATCCACTCAGAGTAAGGGAAGTCAAGCGTATCAATGATAACGAGTCCGTCGTCTGTAGCAATGGCATATGATGAGACCCACTTGTCTCCTACATAATAGACATTATCAAACATTTGAAATGGTTCTACATAACCGTTCTTATCATTCATTGCTGGAACATATTGACTTAAGGAAGCAAAAGACGAAGCACTTAAAAGTAAACCTACAATAATTTTTTTCACGAAATCACACACAAATATATCCTTAATAATTTCTTATAGAACCTCGCGGATGAGAAAGCTCTAAACGATTTTCAGAGGCAAATACAACTGCAAATACTTTCTACTTAGCTTGAGTTTTAGCTGACCGAATCACTGGTAAACTCGAATCCCATTAACTGCCTATGTATTCATGATTCTTTTAGAGGTTAAATAAATGAACTCAATTGAAGCAGAGTCATGAAGCTTCAATTGAGGTTACCGGCACAGCACAATGTGATAAACCTCTTTCAAGCAAACATTTGAATGCGATTTTTCCAATTTAAGACATGTTCAATAAATGCATCAACTCTTGCAGGCCTTTTATCGCGGTCTCGATACATAATGAATACTTCTTTACCCGAGCATTGCCATTCTGGCAACAAAGGCAGCAGGTTATGTTGATCATGATTTAGCTCATGAAAGTAATAGGTTGGAATCCACGCAATTCCTAAACCATGGATGACAGCGTCTCTAACTAGTAGTACATCATTTGAAGTGAATTGAAACTTTAGCGGATGATCAAATGTTTCATTGGTGATTTGATTAACTAATTTCCATTGGCTGTCGTTGTTTACCGTAATTAGGCGATGATGCACAAGTTGTTCAGGATGGGTAATCGGTTGGTGTTGTTCTAAATAGCTTCGTGATGCACAAAGCGCAAATGGAATCGACCATAATTTCTGAGCAATCCAGTCTTGTTCAATAAGATCACCAAGACGAAAACTAACATCGACACGGTTAGATACAAGATTGATTTTTTCATTCTGTACATCTAAATCGATACATATCTTCGGATGTTGCTCTGCAAATTCATAAACGCACCGCTTTAACCACGTCTGTGTCATGTTAATTGGCGCTGATATTTTGATCGTTCCGCTTAAAGACTGACGCTCAGTCGCAATTCTCGATGTCACATTATTTAAGCTAAGAAGTAACGGCTCACAGAGTTGATAATATTTTTCGCCATCAGTTGTTAACGCAAAGTGGTGTGCACTGCGGTTAAATAGTCTGCAATTTAAGTTTATTTCCAGCCTTTTTAACTTCCGGCTTAGCGTGGCTAACGGGACATTAAGACGCTCAGATGCTTGTGTTAGGCTTTGATAGCGAGCAACAGAAACGAATAACAAAAGGTCATCCAAAGAGTGACGTTCCATATTTGGGATTAACCCTCTTAAATTTGGCTATTAAAAATCAAATATGAAATATATAGCATTATCGCGTCAAGTTAATTTTTATCAGGAAGATCTATGTCTAAGCATTTATCAATTTGGTGCGGTGTTGTTGTCGCTATCTTTTTTTGGTCTAGTAACTTTAACGTAATAAAGGCTATTAATAGCGATGTCTCTCCTTTGGATTCAGCGACGTTACGATTTTCCGTTGCAGCTTTAATACTCTTACTGATAAGAGGTACTAAACGCTCTCCATATGGAGCCAAACTCACACGAAAACGTATGTTGTCGTTGTTTGTTATAGCAACCGTGGGTGTAACTATCCAAAACTTCTCTATTTTCTCTGCAATGAGATTTACTACCCCAGTTAACGCAGCGGTTGTTCAGGCAAACCTACCACTTGTCACTATCTTGTTGTCGGGCTTTATTCTCAAGACTTCCATTTCGGTTAAAACTCTTTTAGGTGCACTAATCAGTTTTTGTGGAGTGGTAATCGTCATTACAGGGGGAAATATTCATTCTATTAGCAGCAATAGTAATATTGGTGGTCTATACATGTTATTTGCTTTAATTAGTGGGTGTTTATACACAATTCTAGCGAAGCGTTTAACATCTCATATCCCAGTAACTCAGCAGTTACGTTGGGTGTTAAGTATTGGTGCCATTCAAATGGTCGCTATAGCGATTTACCACGGCGACTGCAGCCGTAGCTTAAACGCCATAACATTTAAAGACCTATCACTAATAGCGTACATGAGCCTGTTTGGAACTTTGATTGCTTATTACTTTTGGATGAAAGGCGCTATCGTTCTTGGTCCAGATAAAATGTCTCCATTATTTAATATTATGCCGGTATTCACTCTACTGATTTCGTTCATTTCTGGTGATCAGGCTCAATGGGAAAATGTTTTAGGCGTCTTTATCGTTGCGGCTGGTGTGTATATAGGTAACTCAGCACCTTTTGCTCGTTTACGGAAGGTGGTGGAGTAAAAATAGACGCCAACCTTAAGTCGCATTATTTAGAGCAATACTTTGTTAATTGGCATAAGTTTTCTTGGTTTCCAATAGGTACATTTTTTCGCTTTCGTCGTTCACTCTTTTATCTAACTTTATTGAGTGCATGTCGAAAATCTTCAATCTTTTGCTAAGAGCGTTTTTTACTATGTAAAAAACAAAGGAGAATGACCATGAAGAAACGACTCAACTATATTGAAGTAGCGCCAAAGGCAATAGAAATCCTATACGCTCAGGAAGCTTACTTCCATGAACAATTTAGCCAATCAGAAACCATGAACATGATCATATGGGAACTGGTTAAGTTACGCATATCGCAAATCAATCAATGTGCATTTTGTATCGACATGCATAGTAAAGATGCGCTTAAGTTAGGTGAAAAGCCGGAACGCATATGGGGGCTTAGTGCATGGAAAGATATGCCATTCTACAGCGATGCAGAACACGTTGCACTAGGCTGGGCTGAACTACTAACTGCTGGCCTACCAGTAGATGATGATACCTATCAGCTGACCTTGAATACCTTTGGAGAAGAAGCTATGGTCAACCTAACAATTGCGATCAACGCGATCAATAGTTGGAACCGAATAGTTAAGGCATTTAAGCCAAAGGTTGGAGTCTATAAACCTCGATAATTCTATTTGACGGTTCTTACTTGTAAGCCGCTGCTTATACCTCAACTTAATAGGATGAAAAGTACATGTGTATCACTTTCTCATTTAAGTTGAGGTTAAATAGGATGATTCATTTGAACTTAGAATTTGATATTTTAAAACCTCAAAAGGCTTTAGCTGGCTATGTTCAAGCCATTTGGTCAGCATCCGTCAAACCTGATACGACGCAAACCGTACGTAAACAATTACTCAGTGATGCTGGTACAGGTGTGGTATTCATTTTACAGAATGAAGTACAAATGGATGGTGAGTGGCAAACGCCAGGGGTTGTCCTACTGCCTATAAGCATTCTGGCACATCAGGTCTGCCTACCGCCAGGCGCGGTGATGACTGGCGTACGCTTTCATCCTGCTGTTGGTTATCAACTATTTGGTAAACGTCTAGAACAGCTATTGCGGATTCAAGACGACCACCCTTTGGCTTCTTCTGCGCTAGCAACATTTGAGTCTCTGCAAACAGCGCGTTCGCCATATGCAAGGATTTCTACGTTATATCGCTGGGTTCAAACACTGATTGAGGAATATGAACCGCAGTATGTCGGCCACATTATTGACCAACCTACAGGGACCATCAGTCAGCGCCAGAGAGAGCGCAATTTTCAGAAATGGTTGGGGATTACTCCTAAACATTACCAACGCATTAAACGAGTGAAGCACACTTTAGAGCAACTCCGAGCGCAACCCGATCTTACTTTATCGGAGTTGGCGCTGGAGCAAGGTTTTTCCGATCAAGCACACATGACTAGAGAGTGTAAGCAGATTGCGCGCATGACACCGAAGCAGTATGTCCGAAAGAGAAACCTCTAAACCTTATTAGCTTTCTACATCAAACCCCATTGATTCAGAATCGACCATATACTTGTTACAATGTTCGATCATATATCACCTACTTTTTCGATCGCTCATTCCAGCTTGATGTGAGTTGGTTAGCTCGCTTTTGATGCCGCGTGCCGCTCTACCATAAACGCGATCACTTCTTCGTTTAAGCAAGATTTGCTGATGTATTGGCGTTGTTTACCAAGGTGAAGGATAAAGCCCAAATCAGTTTGTTCGAGTTGGTCGATATCATTCCAAGCGAGGCTGCGGTCAACTTTACCGCTTTTGTAGCGCACGCCATCTGCATTCACTTCAAACACCACTTTACTGCCGCGACTTGAGCTGATGGTTTGACGCCACAGCCACCAAGTTCTTTTGAAGTAAACGCTGCACGCTTCAATCACACTCAATACGATAAAGAACCAACCGACGTAACCGTTAGGTAGCAGTTCAAACTCCAATAAAACCACACCAAAGATAAGAAACAGCATCCCTTTTAGGTACGCTTGTGGGAACTTCGTTGGCTGGCTAGTTTGATCATAACACTCAGCAAAGAAAGGTTTGTCGAGTATGTATTCTGTAATGAATTCGAAATCTTTAGACATGTATGGTTACTTCAAGGCTTCTGTAAATGAGTATTCTTGGTTGCACTCTCGCAACGCATGCATTGTAGCGCTTCTCGGGATTTATCTTTAGTCATTTTGATTCTGTTTTGTAAATCAATGATACCGCCACGCCAAAAGACCTCGGTGCACTTGCCAAGAGCAAACAAGGCGAACCATTTGGCTCGCCTTGCTAATTAATAACCTGTGTGACTTGTTGAGGTTTTCTACTTTAGAGGGTCGTTGTCTGGCAATGCACTGTGTATCCAGACTGCCAGTCGGTGTTTGATGCTTGCGCCGTCTAGCTTGCTTTCCGGTAGTGGCGTGATCTGTTTGGCATCGACCAAGAATAGGTAAATCGCTTTTACTCTTAGAGGTTGTGGTGACTGAGGAAGGTCAAAACCTTGTAGCTTCGCCATCTTCCCACCAATCTCTAGTGCCTTCTTAACCAGTTTGTCTTCATTGTGAAGCTTGGAGCTTTTTGACATTGATAAATCCTCTTCTTCGCTTCAATTAAGAATACATGAAGTGTCACGTATGGCGTGTTAGTAAGCTCGCATATTGATAAGTTTATGCGTTATTACCGAGTAACTGATTGAAAAATGACCTTAATTCGTAATCATCAAGGTTGATCAGGTAGTCGCCAACATACCATTCAACAATGGATTGATTTGGATGTGCCGTGACTTGCGGGTTACCAAACCAAATGCCCTTTTCCGTGGCAAACGTGTGTTGGAGTTCTTTCAACTCTTCACAGCTAAATGGCAGGATAAGATGCAACATGTTTGCTTGAGCCTGAGTAGGTCTTACCGCCAAAGATGGGAACTCTTCAATGATCTTGTAGATCTGCTTTGTTCGTTCAAATAGAGCTGGCATTTTTGCCAACCTTTCATCAAACTGCATTGCCGCAGACACCACATAAGGTGTTCTGTGATACAAGTTGCCACCTTGGCGCTTCATCCACATTGAAGCCAGTTCAATGAACGACTTTGAGCCAAGCAGCATAGAGCCGCCCATACCGTTGATGCCTTTGTAGAGTGAAACATAGGTCGTATCAAAACCAGCGGCGATCTCGCGGTATTCTTTCTGATAGTAAGCTGCGGTTTCCCAAAGTCTTGCGCCATCCATGTGGAGATGAATGTCATTTTCGGCGCAGTACGCTTTGATTTCTTCCAGTTCTGACCATGAAGGTAGCTGACCACCAATTTCTCTCATCGGGAGTTCATAAAGAACGGCTGCGATTTCATCCGGCCACGCAGTGAGATCCTCAAGCTTCCATGTTTGATAAGGGTTCCCTACTGGCAAAATACTAAAACGATGTTGAAGCTGGTAGCCTTGTTTTTCATGCACAGGAATATGGCTAGATGCGTGCATAGCGACAATAGGATTACGCTTTTGTCTTGTGACAATTTCGAGCACTGTTGGCTGCGTCATCGTCCCTGTTACAACAAAAAGCCCTGCCTCGTAACCCAGCAGATCGGCAACCTTTTTCTCGAAGGCCTGAACCGTTTCGCCCTCGCCGTAGACATCGTGATTGACGTTGTTTTCTTCGCACCACTTTGCCATTTTCACAAAGTGTTCGGCTGGAGAATCTTCTTTATTACCAGGGAGATGGGTATGACAAAGCTGTTTTAGGTGGGCACTCATTGTTCTGTCCTTTGAATCAAAGTTTCAACAATGTAACTTGTTAAAACGGAGGCGTAAACTGCATTTTCGCGATGCATTTTCTGCTTATGCTTCCATGCTGAACCTCCGATTGGACATAGATTTAACTTAAGAGTGATTTACGCAGAACGAAGATCATGCTCACCGTAAACAAGCCATTTCGGTAAATATGCGGCTTCTGGAATCGTCCAGCCATACTTATCGTATGCTAATGCAGCAAGACCAGTCAGTTTCAGAGAAACATTTCCTTTTGGCGAATAGCGAACATCTTCATTCATGTAGAACTGGTAATGCGCCTCTAACGCATCCCTCAGTGCCTCTTGATAATGTGCCTCATCGCCATCGATAATGGCAACAAACACATTCACAAATGGAATAAACAAAGAGTGTACATATGGCACTCTGGTTGATTCTAAGTATTGCGGGGAGGATTTCTCCATCACAGTTTGCAATAACTCTGGTAACGCTGATGAATTGCTAAATACACCGTTAACGAACTCGACTAGCGCAACATCGAATGGATCTTTTAAACGCACTAACGACTCATCCATGATGGTCATCAGCTCTACGCAGCGCCAATCTCTCGCGGCCATCGCTAAACAGATTTCATCCAACCAAGCATCCATCGTTCCCCCTGCAATAGAACGGTTACCTACTTCCGAAAAATGTCGTTGCCCAACGGAGAATTCAACCACTTTGTCTGAATGATTGGCCAGCAAGTACACGTTATTCAGTAACTCAAGCGCTCTTTTTATATAAGCTGGTGAGGCCTGATGTTGTCCGTATTTTGAAGCTGTGAAGAATGAATCAAGCGAATACCAAGCGTCGCCTTTCATTCTTTTGAGAGGTTGCTGATAAAAAGATTGTTTTTCATCAAGCATTTTTTCCCAAAAACTGTAGAAACGTTCGTCTTCTTCACGAAAAATACGCAATTTTCTTTCTTCAGGTATCTCTAAATAGTGATTTTCCATTGGTTCCATCGTTACCTAGCCTCGCTTTATAAGTTGTTCTAATTTTTTGGCGTGATGATATTCATCCTCAAAATCAAGCCGTGAATGATGCCGAAGTTGATTTATAAAATCAATTTATAATCAGTATGTTGTATCGAAAGTTAATGCTTAATTGAAATGAATCGAAAAGCCGAAAAACATTTGAAATATAAGGCTACTGCACAAGCCGCGATGGGTAAGCCAGAACGTACCTGTCCATAAACAGTGGACGACGAACACTGACTTTGTGGAGTAAAGATAGACAGATATTCACCATTGTGTTCGCCTTTCTTTTTCTGTCGCTTTCGATAATACTCTTGCGCAATATTACTCAGCTGGAAAATTTTATGCCTCAAGCAAACTCTGTGGTCGTACTCGACTTTGAAACCACAGGTCTCTCTCCTACTTTAGGTGATCGCGCAATAGAAATTGGTGCAGTAAAGTTAGTCAATGGCGAGGTTGTCGATAGTTTTCAGCAACTCATGAATCCCGGTTTCAGAGTGAGTTCTTTCATTGAGAACTACACCGGCATTACCAACAATATGTTGCGATCGGCACCAAGCTGCGAAGAGGTAATGGCGTCATTTAGTGAGTTCATTGCAGGCGAAAACCTTATCGCTCACAACGCGTCCTTCGATAAACGATTTTTAGATGCGGAGCTTGAACGAATCAACTGTGGTTATTCGGGTGAGTTTGCTTGCTCCTTACTGGTAGCAAGACGGCTCATTCAAGAAGCCCCATCACATAAGCTAGGTGAACTTGTTCGCTATAAAAATATCGACAACGACGGTGTTTTCCACCGAGCACTAGCCGATGCGCAAATGACAGCCAAGCTTTGGCTCTTAATGGTCGAAGGGATAGAAAACTCAGGCGTCGAAAAACCAAGTTTTCAGTTGATGCAAACGGTCAGTAAAACAGCCAAAGGAAAAGTCGACCGGCTACTCGCCAAAAGCCGTGCGTAACACCCTCCGAACTAAAAGCTGATTCTAGTCTCTTAGACGTTTAAGTGATTTTCGATATACATGCGATATTGGTTATCCCAGTTAATTTCCTGATCCGAAAGCGGCAGTTCGCTGGTCTCACCAACCAAACTGGCTTACTATGCCAGGTACCTAAAACGCTTTGTGAGTCACTCATGAGCAGAAAAAATAACAAAAATCTCTGCATTCTTCTTAAACTCAACACCTTTATTGCACCTTATAAATGGCGGGTTGCGGCGGCCTTGATTGCCCTTGTCGCGACAGCAAGTTTGACGTTATCCGTTGGCTATGGAGTACGCATACTTATCGACCAAGGCTTTGCTCAGCAATCATTGCAAGAGCTTACCAATGCGATTCAGTTTATTGTCGGTGTCACATTGTGTATTGCCATTGGGACTTTCTTTCGCTTTTACCTTGTCTCTTCCGTAGGTGAGCGCGTTAGTGCGGATATTCGCCTTGCGGTGTTTAACCATGTGATTACGCTGCATCCGAGCTATTTTGAGACCAACAGTAGTGGCGACATTATGTCGCGCCTGACTACCGATACCACATTGCTGCAAAGCATTATTGGTTCATCGTTCTCGATGGCGATGCGTAGCGCTCTGATGTGTTTTGGTGCCATCATTATGTTATTCGCTACCAACGTTAAGCTCACGCTGATTGTGCTTGCTTCTGTGCCTTTGGTTCTGGTTCCGATTTTGTTTTATGGACGACGCGTGCGTGCGCTCTCTCGCCAAAGTCAGGACTCAATGGCCGATGTTGGCAGCTACGCTGGAGAAGCGATAGAACATATTAAAACCGTGCAAAGTTTTAGCTCAGAGTCGCATGAACGAGCGGCTTTCGCTGTCGAGGTGGAAAAAGCTTATGAAATAGGTAGACAGAGAGTAAAGCAGCGAGCGATCCTGATATCAGGCGTTATTGTGATTGTGTTCAGCGCGATTGCAGGCATGCTTTGGGTAGGCGGCAGCGATGTGATTCACGGAAAAATGTCTGCGGGTGACCTAGCCGCATTTGTGTTTTATGCCATTATGGTTGCCTCATCGACTGCAACCATTTCCGAAGTCATGGGTGAATTGCAAAGAGCCGCAGGTGCTACCGAACGGCTGATTGAGATCCTTCAAGTAGACAGTGATATTAAAGCGCCAAGCAACCATTTGCCTGTCCGTTCCGACATGCCTGCTGAGATTAACTTTAATTCGGTGAGTTTCAACTACCCTTCTCGCCCAAATCAACCAGCAATCAAAGAATTAAATCTAACCGCTGAACAAGGAAAAGTACTGGCGTTAGTCGGCCCTTCTGGTGCAGGTAAAACAACACTATTCGAACTGCTGCAACGATTTTATGACCCACAGCAAGGGCAAGTGTTGTTTGGTGGTGAAGATATTCGACAGTTCGACCCAAACGAACTTCGACGTCAAATGGCGCTCGTACCACAACAACCAGCGCTGTTTAGCCATGATGTTTTTCATAATATTCGCTACGGTAATCCTGAAGCGACGGATGAACAAGTTATCGAAGCCGCGAAAAAAGCCCATGCCCATGAGTTTATTGAGAAGCTTCCCGAAGGCTATCACAGCTTTTTAGGCGAGCGCGGCGTTAGGCTATCGGGCGGACAAAAGCAGCGCATTGCGATTGCTCGCGCGATTCTAAAAGATCCAAAAATCTTACTGCTAGACGAAGCTACCAGCGCCCTTGATAGTGAAAGTGAACATCACGTTCAGCAAGCACTTGAAGCTCTAATGAAAGGACGCACAACGCTGATCATTGCTCATCGTCTTTCGACTATCCAACATGCGGATAAAATTGCGGTGCTCGACAATGGCGAATTAGTCGATGTTGGTAACCACCAATCATTAATGCAAAGCTGTGAGTTGTATCAGCGACTTGTGGCATTGCAATTTAAGCACTTGGAGTAACGCCTAGTTAAGCGCTCAAAAATAAGCAAAGGCGGACCAAATAATTTAATAACAGGAGTTTAACGATGTTTTTGTGTCAGTCCAGCGAGCCTTGGCGAGACTAGGAATCTAATAGCTGCGCTCTGAGTGGTTAATGAGATATTTTAGACCATGAAGAGCTAGGATAGAAGATCCCACATCATGTCCCATCGTCGCTGTACAAGGTGACGAAATACAAAAGATGCCACTCGCAGTTAAACGAGCGGCATTAAACCAAGCAGCTCGCCTTTTAACAAAGGAATTCCAGTAAGAATCCAGCAACCAGCGTATTCTCCCTTCAACTAAAAACACTCGCTCACAACCACTATATAAAACCCAATCAGCTTCATTTGTAACAATTCAGGTTTCAAAAATAGGAAATCATTACTGAAAAAGTTTACCGCGTTTTGTGTTGCTATCTATGGTTACAATATTTGAGACATCAATGCCTTTAAACCAAGCAACACCGATATGAACAGCGAAGCGAAACAACTATTTTCTTATCTATGTCAGCGATACGATGCGCTTTCTCAAGAGCTTGAGTCTCGCCCTTTTCCTGAATTTTCTGAGACTATTACTCATCCTCTTGGGCACTGTTTAGTCCGTTGCCCAGCAGGTAGCCAACGCTTTTCTATTGTAGCAGTCAACTTTGCACCCTCCGTTCGCGGGCAAGGCGTGCTTACTGCATTTATCGACTACATCAAAAGCAATCCTTACCACTACCAAGGTGTTGAGGTTGCAATCATTGAAAACAAGAACTTAGCTAAACGGCTTTTGTCTCTTGGCTGGAAGTACAAGTCCCTGTTTGGCAAGATTTTCTTCGCTAGCAAGCCGACCCTAGTAAAGGACTTTCAGTCTGCGTAATAGTTATTACGAAACCGCATCGACATCCAAAGTAAAACCATCACTCAAAATCCGTAAGCATGTTGAAAAAAACTTGGCGATCTTCTGCAGTACTTCCTCGATGAGCAGTGTATTCAACGTGCGCGTCTGCGCTGGCTTTTGGGGATAGATTGATGCCCCATAACGCATTAATTTGGTTTGGTACGATGGAATAACGCATATCAACAATTCGCATTTCATTATTCGGATCCGTCGCTACAAAACCGTTTGAAAACCAACGGAAACGTTCGATGTCTCTTGCTTGTTGCGATTGCGGGTTTAGCCACGGAAATTGCTCTTTTATATTTAACTTTGGAGTTGATTCGCCAGGGTAAATTTTTATTGAACGCCCCACCCTTACGGCATCTACATAGTAGCTCTCTTCCGTTTCATAAATTAGTTTCCAAACCAAAAGATTGCTGAAACTTGGTTTGGCTTTTAATTGTATAGCGTTGTGTTGTCGCTCTTTGACGATTTCCCAACCAGCTACTTCTGCTCTATCTCGTTGTATCGTTCCAAGACTTAGGTAAGCCAGGCACCATAAAAATGCAATGCGGGCATAGTTTGGGCTTCGCTTCAGTGCAACAAACAAAAGCAATATTAAAATAGGGAGTGTGAACGCGGGGTCGATTACCGAAATAGTGTTCCAAGCATAACGCGTGTTGCTTATCGGCCATAGAAGCTGTGTTCCATAACTGGTGCATGCGTCTAATAACGCATGGGTACTATAACCAAGCGCGCAGTAAAACCAACTCTGCCGGAAGCTTAGTCCTCGCTTTTTTGCGAACAATGGATACAACACCAAAGCACAAATGAAACTACCAAACGGGATAAACAAGAGCGAGTGAGTAAATTGGCGATGGTATTCCAAATACAGCAAAGGATCAGTTGAAGAACGGATGAGCACATCTAAATCCGGAGCCATCCCAGAGACCACGCCCAACACGCCAACAACTGCAAGGTTTCGCTTGTTGCTCACGGCCAGTGGCAAAGCTGCACCCAATAAACCTTGCGTTAACGGATCCATCGTTCACTTCCTTTAGATAGATGAAGCTCAGCTGGAAAGCGTACACGCTCAATAGTCGGTTCCAATTTAAAAACCAGAAGGTTCTTCGACATAAATTATCCGCATTTAAGTGGAAAACAATACACGACTTAGTCATGCATTTGCTTGTTTAGCAACAAACACCTTGATTTAGTGTAAGAAGGAATCACGCCGTTCGCTAGTGAACGAACAAATCTGAGTCTAGGCTTGTTTGTTATTTCAAACCCGAAGGTTTATCTGACGCGAAAAAACAAGGCGAACCAAATGGCTCGCCTTGTTTCTAATTTACTGAACGATAAACGACAGGTGTTTAGTCTTGAGGATTCTCTTTCGCGTTGATTTCAGCGTAAGTGTGCAGCAGCTCCGTCAATGTTTTTACCCACGCAAAAACATCCGAAGGTGCATTTTCGATTAGTTTTTCCACTAGAGCACAGTGTGTTTCTAGCGTGATGGCCTCTTCCAAACGGAATGAGATCGCGTAGAAATGCCAAAGCACCAATCGCGTCATTCGCTCGCTATTTTGCTTTGCGTTGTCTGAGTCATCAAACGCTTGTTGAATTTCACTCAGTGCGATTGCTGTCATGCGTAGCATTGCATCAAGACGTGCAGACAACATGCGGTCTTCACTATCCACTTCTTCTTGATCAAAAGTGAACAGCTCATTCATCACGTCTTCTGGCACCATTTTACTGATCATACGAGCACTAAACTCTTCCAGCTCATGGCGAGGCATAGTTACAAGACAATCGAAGGTGTAATCACGAAGCATAAAATCACTCTAGGTTAGAAATCAATTTCAGCCTCGCATTCTAAATATTGAAATTTCAATTGCCAGTGTTAATTTCTATCCATCTACGAAAAACTACAAAACACCGTTGATTGCAATACCAACACCAATCCGCTGCTGATTATGATCATAGTCGATCAAGCTCTTACCATAACCCGCTGAGTATTGTGCGTACCCCTGAACTTTGCCCCAAATCGGAAATGACACACCCAGTTCTGCAAAACCCTTATGTGTTTGAAAGTTCTGGCGACCTAAAAAGGTAAACTCGTAACCATTCCACTTGTAAGCACTCGATAGCTCAAAGTGTCCCATATAGTCTTCGATATCCGGGTTATCATCACCTTTGGGATCATTAGGCGATGTCTTTTCATCTTCAGGTATACGCCACCAAGGCTGGATAGAAACCGCAAAATTGTCTTTTGCAAAGGTTACGTTGGCATAGACACGGTTCCAACTGCGCGATAGCTCCTGTCTCTGACCGTTAGACTCATGTTCAATACCAAAACCTAACCAAGTCGAACCATCAAGTGGTTTCCAGTCAGTTGGGGTGTAGTAAAAAAGCTCTGGACGATAATTGGTTTCACGGAATGGACGAGATGCTGCCCCCGTGTATACCTGCCAAAATGATTTAAGAGTCATTCCAAAAAACAGACCATCGCCATCAAACAACAAGTCATCATAGTTCATTGGTACTTTAAAACTGATTTGGAACTCCGCCTCTTCCTTACGCAGTTCATCGCCGTATTTGGTGTCGGCATACGCGCGTTTATTTACTCGATCACTGTACGTAAACGGAAGAATATAGTTAACGCGATGCGCGACTAGGCTAAACGGTTCGAACGCGTTTTCTCGTTCTGATTCCAAACGCTTGTCGACCAAGCTTTCCTGAAGTTCTTCAGGCTCTTCAATTTCTGGATCAGCGGGCACTGTGCTGGTTACTGTGTCAAGCTCACACTGCGCGCGAATGCTCTTTATGGTTTCTTCACCTTTGCTTTGCTTTATTTTGTCTAGCAAACATAAATCATAAGCACTGGCTGTTTCTCCCATCGCAACTGGCGCTGCCAATAAACTCAGTATTGATATCCCTGCCACTTTTGAAGCCATCTGAAACCCTTAATATTCTTTATGTCAAACCAGATAATTTTAGTTTTTCTTGGTAAACCGCTTGCCATTCTGACGTTAAGGCAATGTTAAATGTCCGCCAACTTGACGTCTTGGATAAATGCAACAGACTTTAGACATATCGGTCAACTATGATCAAAGCGCAAAAAACAACCAAGAGTTGAGCATCATAGATAAAAACCACTCGTTTGCATGATGCTCATTTTATCTATGCAAAATACTGGCTCGTAACTTTGATTGCAAACCCGGCTATGAATAAACCCAAACCATAACCCAAATGCGCCAATGTGCTAAGAAAACGGGCTTTCCAAGGTGTTGGGGTTTTACTCGCAGCAAAACCAAATCCTAGACAAGGTTGAATGACCAAAAATGGGAAGATCAACGTTACCACGCCTGTAATTAAGCTGGGCATTAGACTGGGCTCTACCAACCAATGATGACCAAAAACAGTAACGTGAGCCAAAGCGAAAGTAACGCCGATGGCATAATGCAAAAACCAGCCAAGTGACTTTTCTCCCGGCATCGCCTCTGACGCCATAATTGGCGCATGCGTAAGCTTTCCTTGGGGCATGTACAAAACCCAGCGCGCAACCAACGCATAGTTTAATGAAGGAATACCAAACACTCTCCTTTGTAACCATGCCCATAAATCCATTATCAAAGTGGCACCAATCCCTATTAGCACCGCTTGCAATCCCATTAAAAGCAGCATTTTTCTCTCCTCATGTTTTTGATTTGTTAAGGTCTTAGTTGCATGCTACAACTTAAAGCCAACTTGAAGTCAATGGGGAATAATATGGATATTGCAGAAGTGGTTAGAAAATCAGGATTGCCGACTTCAACGCTCAGGTACTACGAACAGCTGGGGTTAATTCGCTCGATAGGAAGGAATGGATTGAGACGCCAATATTCACCAGAGGTACTCAATACACTCAATTTAATTAGTTTGGGGCGTATCGCTGGAATATCGCTTAACGAAATGGCAGAAATGTTGAATCAATCAGAAGTTTCAAAGCCATATATCGATCGTGACTTACTAACGAAAAAGGCACTTGAGATTGATGAGCAAATAAAACGTTTGAAAGCGGTGCGAGACAGCCTCAACCATGTCGCCACCTGCCCTCATGAGTCACATATGGACTGTTCTTCATTTCAGAAGCTTATGAAGGTCGTAAAGCGTTATGTCCCCCAAAAACAGAGATAAACCGCTCTCCCTACCTTCCTATTCTTGATTTAAAAGGAAGTAACTCGACATGGAGGGTTACTTCCTCTCATATTACTTAGCTTTCGCTTTTACGTACTTCTTCACTTTTTTCATCGCCATTTTTTGCTTTAACGGTGAGAGGTAATCAATGAACAAGTTACCCGATAGGTGGTCAATTTCGTGCTGCATCACAATCGCCAAGAACTCATCGCTCTCGATTGTAATCGGGTTGCCATCACGGTCTAGTGCAGACACAACAACTGACGTGTAACGCTCTACATCTGCGTAGTACTCAGGAACAGAGAGACATCCCTCTTGACCAAGTGCTTTGTTTTCTCCGCTCACCACTTCTGGGTTAACCAAGATTAAAGGGTCATTGCGTTCGTCAGAGATATCGATGACAACAACCGCCTCTTTTCTGCCTACTTGGGTTGAAGCTAAACCGATACCATTGCCCGTTGCGTAAAGTGTTTCTAGCATATCGTCGATCAACGTTTGTATTGTCGATACATCAGTGACTTTTTCTGCTTTTACTTTAAGCCTTGGATCAGGAATTGAGAGAATTTCGAGAACTGCCATACTTACCTTTCATATCTATAAATCGTAATTCGTGGCGAATTATACACACGTTTCTCGATACATAAACCTGCTAAGCTATCTTGCGCACAAGGCATAAACCATTAACTCAAACGACAACACAATAAATTGGTTTGCCTTTTAAACAAAAAATCCTACAAACAGGAAACTAAAACGCCAGCACATTATGGCTGGCGTCTTGTCATGATCCTAATTGAATCGTTTGTTGTATTTTATCTACTGACCTTCCTTGGCTTTGAGTAACACTCTAATCGCCATTTTCTCACCACTTTTTAAAATTAAGTAGGCGATGCCAATCGTTATTAGCATTATGATAGCAATAAAAATACTTACCCCACCGAGCTCAGATAATAAATAAAACGGAGAAATATCTAACGACATTAAGATAAGAGAGAACACTACCAAACTTGCTAAAGTCCACAGTAAAACAGCATACCATCTTGTTTTTGATGGCATTACATCTCCAGTCTTGTAGCAGAAGTAATAACCAACACTCATGGCTGGGATTAACGTGCTAAGAAAGCCTGTACCACTCATTTCTATCCCAACAATATATTCAATGGCCAACAGCAATGCTGCCCAACAAAGGGACGCCAGACACAACAGAGACGTAACAAGAAGTACCGATGGTGGCTGGTTTATTTCTGATTCTGAATAGTTATTTTTTAATTCCACTTTCATTTCCCTCCATTTATTTGAATAAAATAAGCGTTTTAGATCATGCTTCCGCTTGGACAACCTAGAGAAACAACACCGCCATAACTCGTTGTTGGCGTAACTACCATGACTAAATCAACAGGAAGAAACACAACGTCCGTTGCTAACGACAAAGGAATGTCAATCAATGAAAGTGGGTATAACGCGATAGAAGTAATATCAGATCTTAAATAGCAAGGTTGTCGCGCAACTGATAACGCGGTGCCTGAAAACGGCTTTCCGTATCCGCCACCAGCATGCGCATCTATAGACGAACACCCCACCATTAAAGATGCTGACACCACAAGAAATACAACTTGTAGCTTTTTAAATAGTTTTATTTTCATTTAACCTAGATTCCAACTAACTATTATTTTTACAACTAAACCCTCTCTCAAATTGTATGTTCAATGAATTTACTCATATGGGCCAAGTGCAACCATGTTAATACGCTCTATGTATTAGAAACAATTCATTTATTTCCAATGACACTAGTGAGACTATGCGACGTGATTGGAATCTCACTTAAGTTTTCATGGACCTATCGCGCTGAAAATTGAATCCTCTACCTGTCATAGAATAAAAAGCCGTCAAAACCAGTGGTTCTGACGGCTTTTTATAAGCGCCCAGGGGTCATTACCTACACAATTACTGCTTGAAGCTTATCTAGTGACAGACCTAGATAGCTAATAGTCATCCTTGCTATCGGAGGACTTTATTGGCTTTTACGCGGACTTTAACTAACACATCACCATCGACCAACCTAAGGTCGAATATTGGTGAATGTCGCGGTGGCGACTCCATCACTTTGTGACGACAACGATTTTACGTCTGCGCTAAAGTAATACGGATTAAGTGGCATTTTATTCTCTGCTGGTCGCGTGTAGTAAAGCTTGGCGGGCTGTTTTGCCATTTGTTGCGCGTACAAATACCCGACCAACGCATGTTCAAACTGGTGGTAACCATTTCCCCAATGGAACGCTTTGGTTGATTTAGGACTCAGACCGACTCCTCCATATTGATGATCCACCCATACGTCCATAAAAGTGGGTAACGTGTATTGAAGCGTTTCTTTCATCGAACCATCGACAAGAGAAACTGTCATCGCCGCTTGATCGAGTTCTGCCCATTCCCAAGACGAACTGTAATGCTTGTGCGGTCTTGATTGCCAAGCAGGAATGCTCTCTTGTGTCCATTTACTCTGCCATTCTGGTGAGAAGAGCGCTTTGACTTGCTCAAAGTTTTGCTGGTATTGCGCTTGTTTAAGTGTATGTTTCATTCCTTTGAAGCCAAACTCTGTCCAATTGGAATTCTCCAACAACTGACCAGTGAGATACGTCATCCAATACGCTTTGATGGTGTGTCCAAAATCATTGTGTTTCGCATCTGGCATCATTACCGCTTTGTGGTGTATCGCGCCATAAAAACGCTGCTCTTTGACGGAATGGTAGTTATCTAGCATCACTTGCGTCAGCCATTGCAGATCTTGCTTCCACTTGGCTTGCGTTGGCGCTGGTAAAAGTGGCGCCGTTAACAACAGATAGCCATTGATCTGGTCAAGTTGAGCGACTAGCTCTTGCTGCTTCGCACTTTCCCCATCACCGTCTTTCAAAACCCACGCCAGACCGCGATCATCGCTTCGTCGGTATTGTTTAAATATAAACGCTTGCTGGTCGATAAGCGCTTGTTCGACCTTTGGATCTTGCGTTAAGTAGTAGTACATCGCCAACCCCACCAAGGCGTAAGCTTGGTCTTGAGAAGTTCGTTGTTGCCACTCCATCCCCGGTTTTCCACTACGCGTAAAGCTCACGAAGCCGCCGTTTTTCTCATCTTGTAGGTGATCAATCAGGTAATAAGCACCTTTCTTTGCCAGCTCTAATGCTTGCTTGTCACCCGTAAGATGAAAAAGCACGCCATAAGCGTAAGTTTGGCGCGATTTCATGCGGGTGTATTCGCGATCGAAGTGCGGGCTAATCCACCCTTTGTTTAATTCATCACACGGCTTTTGTGGGTCGAGAATGACACCGTTATCACAACGAAATGTCGGAAAATTCCCCGCAGGTTGGCCATGCGCGCTTTCCATCATCCAATATGGGGCTAGGCCATTCGTCACATGGTTTAACCAATCATCCCCCGAAGGCAGGCCTACATCAGCAAAGCTGTTTATGCTCGTCGTTGCGAGGAATAAGGTAAGATATTTAAAAGACATAATGCTCAATTAAGTTATTGAATTTTATCCAGTATAAATAACTCCCTTTACGCATATTGTTGTCGTGCTCACAATCGCCTTACGCATTTGTTTGCATCAATCATCTTTCAGCCTTGTTCGATGACTGAGCCGAGAATAAACGCTACTCTGTCTTCGACTGACATTTTGGGCACTTCGATCAATTGATAACCAAATTTGTGATAAGCGCTGGCCATCTGTTGATACGTAGCCACCGCTTCAGAAAAATCTTGCTTTCGCTCTTCGTCGTTGCTGAATATCGATGCCCAAGGTGGAAAAATGAATACTTGAGATTGATAACGAAGCGTCTGGCAATGCGTGATGAGCTCATGCGAGATTGGCAGTTGTTCCAACTTACTGTAGCCATATACGTCCACAATACTGCGATCAAAAAACACGTCCCCTTGGTGAGCATTGAAAGCTCGGTAATTGCTCACTTCTGCCTTCATCATTTCGTCTCGAAAAGCTTGTTTGTCATTCCAAGGTAATGCTGAACCGTGATTGGCAACCTGCGTTTGTATTATTTGACGGCCGGTTTCTGGCGCGCAGATAAAGCCTTGTGTTTTTAGTTGTTCGATAACCGAGGTTTTTCCTGCACCGGGACCACCAGTGAATACGATGAGTTTGTTCAAAATCTTTTCCTTATTTTTTTGTTTGAGTGAAGTAATGCGTGTACAGCCAAGAAAATTGGCATCATTTGGCGTTTGAAATTGGCATGGCATTTGGCACGCCAGCGTTAAGCGAGATCGTTAGTGGAAAGTTTTGGGGTAGAAATGAGCAGTGGAAAATATTGATGAAATGAAAGCTTAAACGGCGTGTTCATCGGTTATGGAAAACGGAGGAATGCTGAGCGAAGCAAGCTCGCCCAAAATACTCGGTTGGGAAGTGGTGCGATTGGTTCTGATGGTTAACACGTCAATTGGCTTTCTATATCAAGAAAATGGCACCTAAGCCTAAGAACGCAAAGAAACCGACGACATCGGTAACGGTTGTTAATACTACCGAGCCAGCCACGGCGGGGTCAATGTTAAACTTCTTCAACGTGAATGGTATCAACGTACCCGATGCCGCGGCCGCCAAACTATTGAGGAAAATTGCACAACAGATAATAAGCGCCAATGGCCAAGAGTCAAACACCATGTAGACGACACCCGCGATGACTAATCCCATGATCAAGCCATTAATGGTGGCGATTTTTAATTCCTTATTCACCAATAGCTTCAAGTTACTTTGGTGCAAGTGGTTCAATGCGATACCCCGAATGGCCACCGCTAAGGTTTGGCTACCTGCGATGCCGCCCATACTCGCCACAACGGGCATTAAGATAGCAAGCGCAACGACTTGCTCGACCACATTATCAAAAAGCCCAATGATGGCGGAGGCTACGAAAGCGGTCAGCAAGTTAATCACCAACCAAAGTGCTCTTAGCCTTGTAGCCACGCTTAATGGTGTAAACAAATCTTCTTCGCTTCGTACGTTTTCTGCCACTACAGCTTGTAGGCTGAGTTCACGCAAGGTAATCGCGATGGTCGCCATCGACAAGACGCCCATAATTTTGCCACCAGCCATGATAGGAAACCAATGTGCTCCACCATCAATCGAGACTTGTTTGCTGACGCTTTGAATCGTTTGAATATCTTCTAGAATTGGCGTAACTACGGTCAAGTCGGTAAGTTTGATATGATTTTCGTGCAGCAACAGGGTTTGCGGCTCTATCGTACCAATCACACCACTTGCATCACGCACAATAATCAACCGCACTGGACTTTGCCCACGTTTTAGCAGCTCGGTTTTGATGCCTCCTACGCTGTTTTTAGGGTTTGCGACCAGAAAGTGAGGCTCGGCATAACGTCCAACTTTGTTGTCTTCATACGACAATGCTTGTTGGATATGCGCGACAGACTCTTCACTTTGATCAATAAGGTATTCATCTACAAATTCGGTCGGTAGAAAGTCCGCAAAGATGATCAGTTCAGAATCAGTTATGTACGCCAAGCGTTCATGTTGTAAGTCTTTATTGAGTGATTGATGAATGTGCTTGGCGGTGTCGTATCGGAGCAAATTTAATACCGTCCAATACTTCTCAGGCGGCACTGCTTCTATGACACGTTTACGGTAAGCAATGTTGACCGATTCCAAAATGTTCGCAATCTGTGCTTCTTGATAGTCTTTCAAAAAGCTCAAGTCTTCGGTCGATTCTATCGCTTTAATGATCTCAGCAAGCAAATGTGGCACTTTGCGGTTAATTTGCAATTGGTTGGAATCTATCATTACTTTTACCTATAGCTTTCACTACCACATTCGCCGCATTGACGATATGTGCTATCCGAAGGCATGAATTCTTGATGTTAAAATTCTAGGCGATAGTTGACTTAATTGCGGAATTTATATTTCGCTCGCAGAAACAAAACGCCTCTGCATCAGTTCATGGTATAGACTTGAATGTGTGTCAGGCTCATTCGCCTTGTTTGATAATGGAGTAATCAATGGCACCTGTATTTTTTCTGACTCAGCAGGCCGCCTTACCAAGTCGTAAGGTGCTTCGTAAAGTGATTCAATTTTCGACAGCGCTGGCTCAGCCTATTGTAGTTTTAGTGGAAGACCATCGCCGAAGTGAAGATCACGCATTCGCTCATTTTCTCAGTTTCAACTCTGACCATATAGAAAAAAGACAAGCTGAGTTTGAAGCTTGGACCTTAAAGTTCAACGCATTAATTGTCGAACTTTGTGAAGAAGAAGAGCTTGAAACGCCAACGCTCTCTTACGAGCATTTCAAAGGGAGTCATTGGGTTGAGCAAGTTACGAAACGGCTTGTTGACCACACTGACTTACTGCTCGTGGGACACTTTAACAAACACGAGATTCAAACGATGCTCACAGAACTAGCACAACAAGATTGCGACTTGTTGCTACTGAGTGAGCGTTCATGGCCTTCTCACGCCAACATGCTTTGTGCAATCGACCCACTTCATCGAGGGGATGAAAAGTCGATAGTAGATAAAGCCATCGTCTCGCGAGGCTCAAAATTAGAACAAACCTTAAGCGGGAAAATGACGCTCGTTTACTGCCGATACGTCGCGCCATACCTCTCTCGCTATCGTGCAGAGATATTAAGCAACCAAAAAGCAGGCATTACGGACTTTATTACTGCGCAAAAGTTAACTCGAGTACCACTACTGCTGCCAGAAGGAAACCCTGAAACGGCGTTACCAAAAGCAGTTAAGCAATCACAAGCAGCGATTTTGATTATGGGGGCATGTAAACGAAGCATGTCATCTCAATTTTGGTCTGGCAGCACTGTAGACACGTTACTTGATCAACCACCTTGTGACCTACTGTTGGTCAACAGCTCCAAGGGCTGACTAGGTATTCCCTATTAACCTATCCTTTCAATACCAAGCGCAGTTATTGGCTCTTTACATCTTCTAACTGCGCGGCTTCATGCTCTGCGTTCAAGGCTTGTTTCTGCTGCTGTTTAACCTCATCCCAACTGCGTCCCGACTCAATCGCAGATACACGCTGATCGTATTTGTTGCAGGCTCTTTCGAGTACTTTCTCAGGATCTATACCCTTTTCTCTTTCCAGCGCTTTTAATACGTTAAGATAGTTCCACAACACATCGCCTAACTCGTCTTCCAAATGACAAAGGCGATCCTCACGAATCTCTTCGCGGACTTCATCAACTTCTTTGCCAATGGCCTCCAGATAAGTCTCTACGCCTTTAAACCAAGTATTGGTTTGGTCATATTGAGATTTTCTCGTCGCAATTACATACAGCTCATCAAATTTCTTCATTGCCTCTCCGTAGAACACGTTTTTATTTATGCCTTTTTAGGACGAATAAACTTCCCTTTAGCCGTCACTCTAACTTCGCTATTGACCCGTAATTGAGCCACAAGTTGATATATACCGCGTCGTTCACCTTCACAGTGTGCAGTAATCGTGACTCGATCATCTAACTGAATAGGTGCATGGTAGCGCACATCCAACTGCGCCGTAAGGGCTTGAATGTCTCTAGATAACAAACAATGCGTCATTGCACCATCGAGAAGCGAACTGGCAATACCACCATGCAACAGGTCTGTGTAACCTTGATGACGCGGTAAAACGTGAAACTCTCCGACAACAGAACCATCGGCTAGGTATTGGTAGTTCACGGCCAAAGAGTTCGGATTCACATTAATTGAAGAACAAACCGCACATTGATGATGAGATTCGTGAGTGTAATGACAGTAGCTGTTTGTGGACATGATAGTTACTCGGTTTCTCAAAAGAGTAATTAGCATATGCCAACAATTAAAAAGAAACGGCGAGTAATCTTTGTTTGCATGTTGCAGGGCCAGCAACCTCGCTTTTCATAACACTAAATAATCATTTTAATAATTAACGATAATTTCCAGTTCATTTAGAGTGGCGATATGGTTTGCATAGTGATTACGCAACGTTATGAAAAGGCGACTTATGAAGTTTCTCCACACGATGATCCGTGTAGCTGACCTAGACAAATCTATCGAATTTTATACAAAAGTTCTGGGAATGAGTGTTTTGGATCGTTTTGAAAACCAAGAATACCGTTACTCACTGGTGTTTGTTGGTAACCCTGATCAACCAGATGGCGCGACCATCGAGCTAACTTATAACTGGGATACCGACAGTTACGACTTGGGTAATGCATTCGGACACATGGCACTGGGGTCTGAAGATATTTACGCCGCTTGCGAAAAAATCAAAGCGCTTGGTGGCAACGTTACTCGCGAGCCAGGTCCAATGAAAGGCGGAGAAACTCACATCGCGTTCATTAAAGATCCCGATGGTTACCAAATCGAACTCATCCAAACTCAAGAATAACGAGGTTTCCTATGACAGACGCATTATTTCAACCCATTCAACTTGGCTCTCTCTCATTAAAAAACCGTATCGTTATGCCTCCGATGACGCGCTCTCGTGCTTCTCAACCAGGTAATATCGCTAACGACATGATGGCGACCTACTATGCTCAACGTGCTGAAGCGGGCCTAATCGTTGCTGAAGGCACACAAATTTCGCCAATGGGTCAAGGCTATGCATGGACACCAGGCATTTACAGCCCAGAGCAAATTGCTGGCTGGAAAAAAGTAACTGATGCAGTGCACGAGAAAGGCGGCGTTATCTTCGCGCAATTATGGCACGTTGGTCGCGTGACTCACCCTGATAACATTGGCGGTGAGCAACCTATTTCTTCTTCTGCGCTAAAAGCAGAAAACGTGAAAGTATTTGTCAATAACGGCACAGACGAACCGGGTTTTGTCGACGTGGTTGTGCCACGTGAAATGACCAAACAAGACATCAAGAACGTTATTGAAGAGTACCGCCAAGCCGCACTAAACGCGATAGAAGCCGGATTCGATGGTATCGAGCTTCATGCAGCGAATGGCTACTTGGTTAACCAGTTTATCGATTCTGAAGCGAATAACCGCACCGATGAATACGGTGGCTCTATTGAAAACCGTCTGCGTTTTCTTGGTGAAGTGATAGAAGCGATGACGCAAGCTATTGGCGCTGAGCGTGTTGGTGTTCGTCTTGCACCATTCACTTCGTTAAATGGCACCGTTGATAGTACGCCAGTCGAAACCTACACCGCCGCTGCAGCGCTGCTTGATAAACTCAATGTGGTTTACATTCACATTGCTGAAGTGGATTGGGACGACGCGCCAGACACTCCGCACAACTTTAAAACCGCAGTTCGTGAGGCGTACAAAGGTACACTGATTTATGCCGGTCGTTACAACGATGAAAAGGCACAACACGCGATCGAAAGTGGTTTAGCTGACATGATTGGCTTTGGCCGTCCGTTTGTTGCAAACCCAGACTTACCAAGCCGCATCAAGCATGGCTATCCACTGGCAGAACATGACCCTGCCACATTGTTCGGCGGCGGTGAAAAAGGCTTAGTGGACTACCCTGCGTACCACGCGGGTTAATTCATCTACGTAAAGCTGATTCGCAACTCACGACAAACCAATAGCTAACCCAAAAGAACCTTGCTCTTCCCCCTGTAACGCCAAGATGCAGGGTTCTTTTTAGGCAAGCCACCAGAATTAACGTCTTTGACAAGATGTACAACCTCGGCACGCAGAGCGCGTCGTTTTACTGAGCAAACTGCGTTGTACTTTACAGTAAGCACTCTTTAAAGCACGACGACCTGAAAACCAATCATCCGGTTTAGTGAGGATTAAGTAGCCGTTAAACCTCTTAACCAACTCGGTTCGATTGTTTTCGATAAATCGGCTATCAAACTCGATGTCGAAGTAATTCAAAGCCTCTTCGATACAAGTAAAGCTGGCAATTTTTTCCTGAATCGTATTCTCTGTCATCGTTTCTTTAGCGTAATCATTTTCAATGAAGTCTAAGTGCCTCGCGCTTTACGTTCTTTGATTTAGCGCTTCTTAAGATCATTCTTTATGGGGTTTCCATATTGAAATTCAATTTGGGAATTCGTTAACCCACCTAGCATTTTCATTTTGAAAATCACTTTAAGGCACTGATTTAAATAAACATTATTTCTGGTTCATATTTTGCTCTACTTCATTAAACGGAATGTTGGAGCAACACGATATGACTTACAGAGCAGAAGTAGATGGATTAAGGGCGATTGCTGTCACGTTGGTGATTTTGTTTCATGCAGGAGTTGAGCAATTCGCTGGTGGCTTTATTGGCGTCGACGTGTTTTTTGTGATCAGCGGCTATTTGATCACCACCATCGTGATTAACGACTTAGAAAACCAGAAGTTCAGCCTTGGTGATTTTTATGAGCGACGCATTCGTCGCATACTCCCCCTCTTACTGGTGGTGATCGCCGTCAGCTATTTGATGTCTTGGTGGCTATTTTTGCCGCAAGCACACAAAGACGTTGGTCAGTTTGCAGTGTCTTCCATTCTTTCCTCATCCAACATTCTTCTGTATTTAAAAGGCCACAATTACTTCGGTTTAGAAGATCAAGCCAATCCGCTATTTCACACCTGGAGCTTGGGCGTTGAAGAACAATACTACATTGTCATTCCTTTGCTACTCATGCTACTCGCTCGTGGCAAAAACGCGTTTTACCTGACTTTTTTCATCGCGGTATTTGCGCTGAGTTTGATGACTATTGTTTATGCGAGCAACGATCCAGATTTCGCCTTCTACATGATCTTCTCTCGTGCTTGGGAGCTGGCAACCGGTTCATTACTCGCATTAGTAATGAGAAAAACCCAAGTTCAATCTAACGATACTCTAGCAACCATTGGCATCGTTTTGATATTGGCCTCTGCACTTTTGTTTGAAAAATCGCAAGATGGCGCGGGTATCACTTTGCTGGTGCCAGTCATCGGTAGCGCGTTAGTGATTTTGTTTGCCTCTAAAGACAATGTCTGCGGTAAATTGCTGAGCCTAAAATGGGTCGTGTTCGTCGGCTTAATCAGCTACAGCTTATACTTGTGGCATATTCCGCTATTTGTGTTTTACCGCTACATGCTGGACTCAACTCAAGACGTCAATATCCCGATTTACATTGCCGCTCTTTTTATACTGTCTTACTTCACTTGGCGCTTTGTTGAAAAGCCGTTCCGCAGCCGAAAAGCCATGAGCATGCGCACTGCGTCCGCGGTTATTGTGTTGTTGACGTTGCCCTTGCTAACGCTCGGCGTTATCGGTCATCAGAACGGTGGTTTTCCAGAAAGAAGCGCATTTTTCGAGGCCATGCGCGTTAACAACGGTTATGGTTTAGATTGCAACGGCAACACCAACGTTAACGATGTGTGCTCGTCTGCGCCGCAGCCCGCCATCGCTGTGTTAGGCAATAGTCACAGCATGGTTTACGTGAAGCGTCTATCCGAAGTAACACCAACTGGCGTGGTGCAACTTACTCAAGATTCCTGTGCGGTCGGTTATGTCGACACCATCAAAGGTGCTGGCTCAGTTCCTTGCCGACAGTTCTTTAATGAGGCTGTCGATACCATTCTAAGTACCCCTTCCATTCGTCGCGTTGTTATCTCTTCTAACTTCAATAAAGAGCTTTCACAAGCCGATTATGAAGCATCATTAACCAAATTATTGAATGAACTGAAAGGAAAGGAAGTGGTCGTTTTCGGTCCAACCCCTTCTGCACCGTTTGCGGTAGGAGAATGCCTTTGGAAAGCGCGTTTGTTTGGCGAGACAGAAGAGTCTGCCTGCGACTTTTCTCCCAAACAACATCACCCTCGAAACGTGGCGAAGTTAGTGAACTACTTTGAGCAATTTGAGCACGTTGAGTTTGTCGACTTGACCGATGCCATTTGCAGGAATGGCGTATGTCGAATGAAAGTTGGAGCAAACAATGCGATGTATACGGATGACAGCCATTTATCTTACAAAGGTGCTGAGTTGGTGCTTGGGCATTACCTCAACACTACAAATGAAGCGCAACAGTTCACTTACGACCGACAATAACCAAGGAAATAAACTTTTATGCTTCAGCGCTTATCTCAGGTAAGCGCTGAATGCTTTAAAGCAAGACAAAGCTAGGCGTCTATTTGAAAATGCGCGGATCAAACGCGAAATCGAGCTTTTCGGCTTTCTTGATGATCTCTTTCATTTTGGGATGATTTGGATTCACCACGTAGTTTTTATCACGAGGTGAAATCGTTGAAGGCACTTGCAGCGCGGCAAACTCTGGATGAGGATCATTGAGAAACTGATCACCAATGTACTGCGTAGACTCGCTCGCCGGTATTGCTCGCCACGTCACAGGGAGATCTTCTTCATCTAAGGTGGCGATGAGGTATTCTGGCATTTCAATACGATATAAATCGTAAAGTTTGGTGATAGCAGGATCGTTGTTTACGTGCACAAACACTTCCAACGAGCAAAGGGATTCCGATTCAGAGAAGTAGAGGGCTTCGGTTCCTTTTGAGTTCCATCGCCCTCCAAATAACTTTGCGCCAACGGGGCTGAATGGCGTGTCAGCAAATTTCTTTTGTGTGAGACGATAGAGCTTCATATTACGAGAATACCCCGTGCTCTAAACGGCCGATCAAATCTTTTACGATTTCAAAATCCACCGTGGTCGAGACCATATCAAGTGGACGTTTTCCACCTAAGCCATACACATTCTCTCTCATCCATTTTAACGCGCGCTCTTCGTCGTCAAACAGTTCTGTCGCGAGTTTCAATAACATCGCTAATCGATAGATTGCATCACTTTCTTGCGTATTGAAGCGCTCATCGTTTTTTAGACGACGCTTGATCGTGCTAACAGGTATCAATGTGACGTTTTGAAACTCACTCTGAGAAAGCTTCACACGCTCAACAATATTGCGATACACCTTTGGCTCAAAGCCTTTGTGAACCGCATCAGTGCGACCTGTTTCAGCGTCTTCAATACCCAACATAAACCAGAAATTGGCTTTATGAGGTTGTTTCGGTTTGAAGCTTTTTAATGCTGCAGTTGCCATATCAAGCTCCTGTGGTTCATATGGTCCGGTTATTATGGTTCAAATGAGCTTAATTTTCAATCAAAGTAACAATCAAAGTAAAAAGATAGGTAAAGAAAAAGGCGAGCTTTTCGCCCGCCTCTCTTACTTATTCATCAACCCATTTACCGACGGGTATCGTTTCACTTATTGCAAGTCAAAACGATCCGCGTTCATGACTTTCGTCCATGCGGCGATGAAGTCATGGATGAATTTTTCCTGATTATCATCTTGCGCATACACTTCCGCATACGAACGCAGGATCGAGTTTGAACCAAAGACAAGATCCACTCGAGTAGCCGTCCACTTTACAGCGTCGGTTTTACGATCACGGATTTCATATTGATTAGCACTCACTGGTTTCCACGTATATGCCATGTCAGTAAGGTTCACGAAGAAATCATTCGACAAAGTGCCTACTCGGTCAGTAAATACGCCCTCTTTTCCACCGCCGTAGTTACTGCCTAGAACGCGCATACCACCGATAAGTACCGTCATTTCTGGCGCCGTTAGCCCCATAAGCTGAGCACGATCTAATAAAAGCTCTTCTGGCTTAACCGCGTAGTCTTTCTTCAACCAATTTCGGAAACCGTCAGCAACAGGCTCAAGTACTTCGAACGATTCCACATCCGTCATCTCTTGGGTGGCATCACCTCGGCCTGGCGCGAATGGTACGGAAACATCATGACCTGCGGCACGCGCAGCCAGTTCAATACCTACGTTACCAGCAAGCACGATAGCATCTGCAACACTACAGCCCTCTTCTGCTGCTATTTTTTCTAACACCGCAAGAACACGTCTTAGACGTTCAGGTTCGTTCCCTTGCCAATCTTTTTGCGGAGCCAAGCGAATTCTCGCGCCATTTGCACCGCCTCGGCGGTCAGAGCCACGGTAAGTACGTGCACTATCCCACGCCGTACTTACTAACTCACTAATGGATAGGCCACTTGCTTCGATTTTTGTTTTTACTAAATCAACATCGTAGTCTGTCTTACCTGCGGGCGTTGGGTCTTGCCAAATAAGATCTTCGCTTGGCACATCAGGGCCGAAATAACATGATTTTGGTCCTAGATCGCGGTGTGTCAACTTAAACCAGGCACGAGCAAAAACGTCATCAAAGTACGCAGGGTCATTTTGGAACTTTTCTGCAATCTTACGATATTCAGGGTCCATTTTGAGCGCCATATCGGCGTCGGTCATGATTGGATTGTAGCGCTTAGAACCGTCTTCAACATCGACAGGCTTGTCTTGTTCTTCAATGTCGATTGGCTCCCATTGCCATGCGCCAGCTGGGCTCTTTTTCAGTTCCCAGTCATACTTAAATAGTAGGTGGAAGTATCCGTAGTCCCATTGTGTAGGGTGTGTTGTCCAAGCACCTTCAATGCCACTCGTTACCGTGTCACGACCAATACCACGTGTTTTGTGGTTAATCCAGCCAAGACCTTGCTCATGAACGTCTGCTGCTTCGGGCTCTGGGCCAAGGTTTGCGGCATCACCATTACCATGACACTTACCCACCGTGTGACCACCAGCTGTGAGCGCGACGGTTTCTTCATCGTTCATTGCCATTCGCGCAAAGGTCACGCGCATGTCATGTGCTGTTTTGAGAGGATCTGGGTTACCGTCTACCCCTTCAGGGTTCACATAGATAAGACCCATCATTACCGCAGCAAGCGGGTTTTCTAAATCTCGCTCACCAGAGTAGCGGCTGTTATCAGCGTCACTTGTGGCTAACCATTCTTGCTCAGACCCCCAGTAAGTGTCTTTTTCTGGGTGCCAAATGTCCTCTCGTCCAAACGCAAAGCCAAAGGTCTTAAAGCCCATGGATTCGTACGCCATGTTACCGGCAAGGACAATCAGGTCTGCCCAACTTAGTTTGTTGCCATATTTTTTCTTGATTGGCCATAAAAGGCGTCGAGCCTTATCGAGGTTGGCGTTATCTGGCCAAGAGTTGAGAGGAGCAAAGCGTTGGTTGCCTGTAGCAGCACCGCCACGGCCATCCGCAATACGATAACTGCCCGCTGCATGCCATGCCATTCGGATCATTAAACCACCGTAGTGTCCCCAGTCGGCAGGCCACCAGTCTTGGCTATCAGTCATTAAATCTTTTAAATCTTTTTTAAGTGCTTCGACATCTAGCTTTTTCAGTTCTTCTTTGTAATTAAAGTCCTGACCAAATGGGTTGGTTTTGGAGTCCTGTTGATGCAGGATGTCTAAGTTCAAGGCATTCGGCCACCAATCCATCACCGACTTATCTGTAGATGTTTGCCCACCATGCATAACTGGACATTTACCTACCGAACCGCCGTTTGCTTTGCTCATATAATGCTCCTTCGTGTCGTGGTTGTGGTAACCACTCTTTGTTATTCAATAAATCGAATATCCACCTCAAACAGCGTAGTTCATACACTGTTTTTTTAGTTAACGCCAAGTCAAAATTTCAAACATTTCAGCGAATAAATAATTGTTATCAAACATGTACCTATATGCAGAAAATATGGATAGAGATCAGTTTAAGTCCATACCTGAATACTTAATCCCAGACAGCCTCGCCATGTTGTGATCCCAGGTAGCTAAATCATGATGACTAAATTCATTCAGAGCGTGATGACCACACGCCCTCGCCATGACTTTCATGAGCTCAACCGAAGATTCGAAGAAATTTTTCAGTTGCTGGGATGACTTTTCGACGTCGAGACGCTGCCTCAAATCGGCATTTTGTGTCGCAATGCCTGCCGGGCAATTATTGGTGTTGCAGATGCGAGCCGCGACACAACCGATCGATTGCATCGCACTGTTTGCTATCGCTACTCCGTCTGCTCCAAGTGCCAACGCTTTGACAAAATCCGTAGGAACTCGCAACCCACCGGTGATGATTAATGTGACACGGTCACTTACGCCTTTTTCATCTAAGTACTTACGTGCACGAGCTAATGCAGGGATGGTGGGTACACTAATATGATCACGGAACATAGTTGGCGCCGCACCCGTGCCACCACCGCGACCATCTAAGATGATATAATCAGCCCCAGCATCAAGCGCAAACTGGATGTCTTGCTCAATATGGTTGGCACTGAGTTTAAATCCAATTGGAATACCGCCTGTGATGCCACGAACTCTGTTAGCAAACTTTCTGACATCGTGAGTAGTGTGAAGATCTTTGAACGTTGGTGGTGATATCGCTGGTTGTCCCTCGGGGATGCCCCTCACCTGAGAGATCTTACCTACATTTTTATTTGCAGGCAGATGACCACCCGTGCCCGTTTTTGCTCCTTGCCCGCCTTTGAAGTGAAACGCCTGAACATTAAGAAGCTTAGATTCGTCGTAGCCAAATTGAGCACTAGCAAGCTCATAGAAATACCGTGAATTGGCGGCTTGCTCTTCCGGTAACATGCCACCCTCACCAGAGCAAATCCCAGTCCCTGCCAACTCTGCACCTTTTGCTAGTGCAATTTTCGCCTCTTCAGAAAGTGCGCCAAAACTCATGTCCGACACCAACAAAGGAATGGCGAGTCTGAGCGGCTTACGCGCGTTTGGTCCCACAATCAACTCGGTAGACACAGGAACGTCTTCCAACAACGGTTGTGTCGCCATTTGCGCCACCATGATTTGTATAGCATCCCAATGTGGTAGCAAATGCCTAGGAACCCCCATTGCAGCCATCGGACCATGATGACCGAGTTTAGAGAGTCCTTCTCTCGCTAATTGGTGGATAAACTCGAGGGTTGGTTCTTCTTGAGTAGCAGACGCCGTTGGTTTGTCTCTTTTCTCTCGCTTTTGTTCCGGTCCCTCTTTACCGACTTGCTCTGCGGTAAATCGCTTGTGTGTACCATCACAAAAAGGAGCATTGGCGGTATGCTTACATTGGCAGAGATAGGCATCTTCGTCTTTTTCCGCACTAAAGCTCATTGGCTTTAAGCCGGTTCCCGAATGAGACCCATCGCAGTAAGGTTGATTTTTAGAACGCCCACATCGGCAGAAGTAATATTCTTGCCCAGCTTTCAACTCTACTTTGATCGGCTTGTTATCAGCGATGATTGGCTTGCTCATGTTGCCCCCTATTTATTATTGTTAACCATGCTTTCTCGCTGGCTTGCAATAAGCGTAGAACAGGAGCGTAAAGAGCGTCAGTGTCGCCGAGTAAAATGCGCGATTGTCGCCCGACTAACCTATACTTTTTATGGGTCTCATACACGTGGAGGCTATATGACGATTGCAACCCGATTAGATGAATATTTGACTGAGCATAACATTCACTTTCAAACCGTGAATCACAGCCACAGTCATAGCTCGCTACAAAGTGGTGTTGCAGCAGGTGTGCCTTTAATGAATATCGCAAAAGGTGTGATTCTAGAGGATCATGAAGGGCGTCATATGATGGCGGTCTTACCTGCCAACAACAAAATCAGTTTGTCGAGATTAAACGACGAATTTAATGCCACCTTCCACTTGGTGAAAGAGCGTATGGTTTACCGACTCTTCACCGATTGTGAACACGGCGCTATTCCACCGATTGGTAGTCCTTACCACATGTCGACAGTTTGCGATGAAAGATTAGCAAATTTGGAACATGTCTACCTTGAAGCTGGCGATCATGAAACTCTGATTAAGCTGGATAGAAAGGCATTTAAAGATTTGATGAACGACTGCAAATACTTAAGATTCAGCAGTGAAGTTCTGCATTAAACTTGCCAAAATATGTCGACATTTCGTGAAAAAGGCTCTTTCAACAAGAGCCTTTCTTTGTGCTTTATCTCAAACACTTAGCTTTCTGAGACTAACTTATTGCGATAAACCCGAGTCGGTCGCCCTACTTTCCCGTGTTCTAAAAATGCCACCAACTCACCGTGTCCAACGGCTTTATCCAAATAACGACGCGCCGTGCTCTTACTGATGGTTAAGCTTTCCGACACACTCAATGCGGTGTGCTCGACATGCACGTGCGTAAACAGATCCACCACCTGACGGAACATAAAAGGATCTAAACCAGCCAAATCCGTTGGCGTGCCTTTTCCAAGATGGAACAAATCATCAAGCTGCGACTGTCGAAAACTCTCTTGGCTACGCATATGGCTTTTAACCTTTGCGAAACGAAGCAAGCTTTCGGTTAGTCTTGAGTAATCAACGGGCTTGACTAAGTAATCAAATGCACCGAAACGATGGGCTTTTTGAACCGTAGATGCGTCATTGGCCGCCGTGACCAAAATGCATTCTGGTTTCTGGTCGCTCTCTAACCATTGATAAACCAGCTCGACACCTTGCCCGTCTGGCAAGTAGTTGTCGACGATGACCAAATCCGGCTTAGTATGCGTCACTAGCTGCTGGGCAATGTGAATACTACCAGCAATACCGACGACTTGATATTGTTCCACTTGCTCAATGAAATGGTGATGAAGCTCTGCAATGTTGGGATCATCTTCCACTATGACTACTTTTATCATCCTAACTCCTTGGGGAAATAGATCGTAAACGCGGTTTCTTGCTCGTCACTGTCCAACTCCATATGCCCATTGCCTTGCTCAACGATGGAACGTACAAGGTACATGCCTACTCCATGATCGGCTTTGTTTTGCTTAGTGGTAAAGCCCAATTCGCACAACGCATCAAATTCACTCTCGATCAGCGGGCCATTGTTCGAAACCTGAATGGTGTACTCGCAGGCCGATTCTGAAATACCGATGTGTACATGACCGTTCTCTCGTCCTTTCACCGCTTCCAAAGCGTTTTGAGCTAAATTGCCAATCAACCCACACAATTGTTCTTCTGACAAACGGCGAGACAGCGCGCTCAAATCACTTTGGCAGTCAATGCTCAGTGCCACACCCAGTTCGTTGGCTTTGCTCGCCTTTGCCAAAATCAAGGCTGACAAGGCCGGTCTGCTATTCAGCGCATGTAGCGAATCCAGTTGTGATTGACTGGCTTTCGCTTGCGACAAACAAACTGAAAGCGCTTTATCGTAAGCCCCCATTTGTAAGAGGCCCGAGATAGTCGAAAGCTTATTTTGATACTCGTGACGCGCAACGCGCATGTTCTCCATGTACTGCGTCACCTGACTGATTTTCTCCGAGAGTACGTGCATCTCATTTTGGTCACGCAAGCTAAACACTGCGCCATAAGGCTCACCTGTCGACGTACGAAGCGTAACTCGGTTCATCACCAAGTTTTTGCCATTCACGCGAATCAATCCATTAATGTAATCGTCACCTTTCAGCGAAAAACTTTCTGGGTTATCTATCCCATAGGTAAATACGTTACCAAGCTCTTGATGATAGTTGAGCATAGCGCGAGCGGAATCATTAATAAGATACAAACTTCCCTCGGAGTTTATCGCGACCAATCCTTCATACGTCGCTTGCAGCACGCCTTGATGCGTTTTTAATGCCTGCTTAAGCTGCCAAGGTTCTAACTCTTGCATTTGAGTTCGAACATAGCGAGAAAACTTCCAAGACAACCAAATACAAATACCGACGGCAATGATTCCGAACGATATCAAGGGCAATAACCGTTCGCTTGTCCAGAGATCCAAAGTATCAATCAAATAGCCAACTTTGATCATGCCAATCACATCGCCTTCATTGGAAAAAATGGGAGATATGTAACGAACCGATGGCCCTAAAGATCCCACGCCATAAGAAAGGTAGGACTCGCCGTTTTCCAGCGCTCTTTCAATGTCACCTCCCAGCACAGGCAAACCAACGCGTTCAGCGACAGGATGTGCCAGCCGAATTCCTGCGCGATCACTCACGGTGATAAAGTCCGCATCACTCACCGCCTGAACCGCATTGATGATTTCTGACGTTTTGCTTGCGCTACCAGCCCCAACAGCGGCGATAAGGCTGGACAATTGCGAGAGCTGCTGCGACTGAACTTGAGCACGCAGGCTGATTTGATGAGTGAGGATGTCGTCCAACTGATGAGCACTGTAACTCCACCAACTCAACATGCCCAATAGCATTACACCACTGAGCAATACCGCCAGTTGTTTAGTAAAAGAAAAGGAAGCAAACGGCACGATAGGATTCCAAGAAATGACTTGCCCTAAGCTTACCGCAATTCCTTATTCGACTTAGGGCCTCTCACCATGAATTTTGACGCGGATCTCAGTGGTAATTTTTATGACTTTTATTAATTTAATGCGTTTATTCTCAATTATTTTTCAAACAGATTTTGTCGTGACATGCAAATTGATAAAGAGCTCAAGTACGTCGTTGATGAAATTGATTTCTCTCAGTTTTTTGCCATTTCCAAACCCTATGATGAAGAAAAATAACTTGGAGATGGATGTATGAATAGTTCCCAAATAAAAATGCTCCTACTGGTCGCGATAGGCTGCATCTTATGGTTTATCCCAACCCCGGAAGGACTCACCGATCAAGCTTGGCAAATGATGGCGATTTTCGTCACCACCGTACTAAGCTTGATCCTCGCCCCACTTCCTCTTGGCGCGATGGCCTTGATGGGTTTGACGCTCGCGACACTGCTTGGCGTACTACCAATCAAAACCGCACTGACTGGCTTCGCTCACCCAACGATTTGGATGATTGCAGCTGCGTTCTTTATCTCTCGCGGTTTTATTACCACCGGCTTTGGTCGACGCGTCGGATACTGGTTTATCTCTAAACTTGGTCACAACTCATTAGGCCTTGCTTACGGCTTAGTGTTGACTGATTTGCTGTTTGCACCTGCAACCCCAAGTACCACAGCACGTTGTGGCGGTATTATTTCTCCGCTATTTCGCTCGGTTGCGAGTGCTTATGATTCCGACCCAGAAAAAGGTACTGAGAACCGAATCGGCGCATTTTTGGTGCAATGTATCTTCCAATGTAACGCGATTACTTGTGCGATGTTCCTAACCTCTATGGCAGGTAACCCACTCGCCGCTAACTTCGCAAAAGAACAAGGCGTTGAAATCACATGGGCTGGCTGGGCAACCGCGGCGATCGTCCCTGGTTTGTTGTGTTTGTTCCTCATCCCACTCGTGATGTACATGGTGTTTCCACCAGAGCTAAAAAAGACGCCAGAAATGCGTGAAATTGCGCGTCAAAAGCTGGCTGAAATGGGCCAAATGACGCGTGACGAGCTGATGGTTTGTATCACTTTTATCGGTATGGTTTCACTTTGGGTATTGGGCCCAACATTAGGCATTCATGCAACGGTTACGGCTTTACTTGGGTTAGTTTTCTTGCTTCTCACTCACACCATCACATGGGACGCCGTTCTTGGCGAAAAAGAAGCATGGCACACCATAACTTGGTTCGCTGTATTGGTAATGATGGCTGCGCAACTTAACAAACTCGGATTCATCAGCTGGTTCAGCGAGTCTATGGCCGAGTCACTGTCCGGCTTTGGCTGGGTGACAACCATCGTCGTGCTTCTTTTGGTTTACTACTACAGCCACTATTTGATGGCGAGTGCAATGGCACACATCAGTGCGATGTACTCCGCGTTCCTGGCAATTGCGATCTCTGCTGGCGCGCCTCCGATGCTTGCTGCGATTGTTCTTGGTATTTTCAGCAACTTGTATATGTCAACCACGCATTACTCGTCTGGCCCTGCGCCAATCTTGTTTGGTGCTGGTTTCCACACTCTGCAAAACTGGTGGAAAATCGGGTTTATCTTCTCACTCATCGTCATTCCAATCTTTGTTTTTGTTGGCGGTGCGTGGTGGAAGCTTCTCGGCCTTTGGTAATCCGCAATTTAGAACGCATAGAAACCAAAAAACCGCCCGTTTGGGCGGTTTTTTATCAATCCAATCACTATCGAACAAAAATCTTTTGAATCGCTTTTATCGCCATTGCTCTGCGACGCATTAAAGCCCCCGTCCTTGGCAGCCATTTCGGCGTGTGGAGTACGGTTTTCGCATGGCTAAAGGTTCTGAATCCTTCCACTCCGTGATAATGACCAATGCCCGATTGACCAATGCCACCGAAAGGCGCATCTTCAGCGCCAACGTGTAATACCGTGTCGTTAATGCCGACGCCGCCACTGTGTGTGTTGCGCACGATCTGTTTGATGGTCGATTTGTCGTCCGACATAACATACAGCGCAAGTGGTCTTTGGCGCTGATTAATGTAATCAATCGCTTCATCAACCGCATTGTAGGGCTTAACAGGTAGAAATGGCCCGAAGATCTCCTCTTGCATGATTCGCATATTCGGCGACACATCCGTGACCAAATGAGGATACAGAAGTCGTTCCTCTTGGGGCGACGCTTCAACAGTGTGAAGGTTAGCACCTTGCGCTTTTGCATCCTCAAGTAGCGCAGTCAAACGATCATATTGTCGTTGGTTGACAATATGGGTCAGCTTTTGATTCTTGTTGGATTTTAAATAGAGCTTTTCAAAACGTTTTAAGAATAGCGAAATGAACTCTTCGACACGTTCTTGCGGTACAAATGCGTAGTCAGGCGCGACACAAATCTGGCCTGCATTAATGCATTTACCAAACAAGATAGCATCAACGGCTTTCTTCATGTCTGCATCTTTTGCAATGATCACCGGGGACTTTCCACCCAACTCTAACGTCACCGGGGTAAGGTTTTCCGCTGCCGCTTTTGCCACTGCGCGACCAACACTCGTAGAACCCGTGAACAAAAGGTGATCGAATGGCAGTTGGCTGAATGCTTGTGCGACGTCTGCTTCACCCTCAAAAACTTCGACATACTCAGACAACCCACGGCAAATATCGATGATGACTTTATTGGTTTTTGGCGTAAATTCGCTGAGCTTCATCATCACGCGGTTGCCAGCAGCCAATGCTGTCACTAAAGGCGCAAGGCTCAAAATCACAGGAAAGTTCCACGGTGAAATGATCCCGACGACACCTAACGGTTGATACTGAACGGTGACTTTAGAAGGTGCAAGCAATAAGCCGGATTCGCGCTTGCTGGGTTTGCACCATTTTTTTAGTCGCTTGAGGGTATAATTAATATGCGAGACCGTTGGCAAAACGTCGGTCATAGCGGTATCAAATTCTGAGCGATAGCCAAAATCGTCACTTAACGCTTCAACCAGAGCTTGTTTGTTCTCAAGCAGCGATTTTTTTAACAAAACGAGGCGCTGTTTACGTTCATCCACACTAGGATAAGGCTCGGCTGCATATGCCACTTTTAAGCGTTCGAGGCTTTGCTGTAACAAGTTATCTACTTCAACCTCTGTGATTGCGTTCATGATGCTTCTCCTAGCCTAGTTTCTACCAATGACGCCCCAAGTTAACACGAGCGCAACAATGTTACTATTGTAGCGCTCGTGAAGTTAGAGTTCGAACTCTGATTAAAATATCTCTGGGGTGGATACTACATCAAACGTAGTTCATAAATGCCTAGTCGTTGAGAGCGGTCAAGCATATCGAACTCATGATCAACGTATTCTTTTAATGTGGCGCCTGCACGCTCAGCAATATTGATGCTAGCGATGTTATCTTCCATACAATGGAACTGAATGAATTGTGCGTGCCCTTTCTGCTTCAAAAAAGGGATCAATACTGCGAGTACTTGATCAATCACACGATGGCCTCGTCCATTGTTGGCAAGCCAGTAGCCAATTTCAGTAACACGTGTATGTGAATCCACACCTTTAATGCCAATAACACCCGTAAGTTGCTCATCAAAATAAATTGCACACCAGTGGGAATCCAGCGCGTTACTGTTCACTCGCTGGGAAATGTAGTTCACGGCCTCTCTATGATTCGTGACAGAATCCGTCCAAGGTAGATAACCCTCAAGGCTCTTTCGGTGAGTGTTCACAACCTCTAGTAAAGCGGACGCGTGTTTCGTGTTGAGCGGCTCAATTGAGACCCTTTGCGAGACGGAAAAACGCTTCTGTAAGTGATTTCCTTGATACGTCTCTTGGCATGTAACTTCATCCATAGATGTTATTCCTTTTTATTGTGAACGCTCAGCGCAAATCCTAACGCTTCATTTTATGAGAACAAACCTCTCTATAAAAACTAATCAAAGCCGTTGCCGTTCATTTAGCCCTTTTGATCGATCAGCGTAAATGGCGTTAGTGATGCCACATCTACATAATGCTTCCATACATGTTCATAGAGGTGATGCTGATTGGCAAACGGAGCCAGCTGCTTAGCTTCTTCAAGCGTACACCAGCGATACTCTGTATGCTCTTCGTTAAGAACAACTGATTGGTTAGGCGGACAAAATAGCACAAAACATGGGATAACCATGATACGGTTATTTTTTGCTTCGTAGAACTGCTCTAGAAAGTCTGCTGTATGTAACTCAACTTGGTCAATTAGTGTCTCTTCTTTTAACTCTCTTAAAATGGTTTGCCACCCGGCTTCACCCGCTTCGATACCACCTGCAACATGGCACCAATAGCCACCTTTTACGCGTTTGAGTAACAGCATTTTTTCTATGCCATCAATTTTTGAAATGACAACGCCTGAAACATGCGTTGCTTTTATCGGGATCATGTAAGCTCCTTAAATATCGAGTTTTTATTGTTACGCTGAAGAGAGGCAGATTAATTGCTACGTATTCTACTGTTTATTCATCTTGTCGACAGAAGTGTTTGAGTTGAGAGGATTTAATCGCTAACTAAGTATGCTAAAGTGAGATCTGTCGCAACAAATGAGCAGTAAAATGTCCAATTCATTCAACACTATGATTCCCATCGGTGTGCGCTTTATGGTGCTTTCCGCGTTCGGCTTTGCTCTGATGTCGGCTACAGTAAAGCACGTCGGCAACTACGGTATCCCCGTTTTTGAAATCGTTGCAGCAAGAGCGCTCGTTTCACTTATCATTAGTTATTTCGATGTAAAGCGAAAACGAATTTCTGTATGGGGCAATAATAAGCCATTACTATTTGCACGCGGTGCTGTGGGCACGATGGCTCTGATGTGTGTATATTATTCAGTGACCACCTTACCTTTGGCAGAAGCGACGATATTCCAATATATTCATCCGGTGTTTACTGCACTACTCGCCGTATTTTTCTTGAAAGAGCGCATCCAGCCGTCAACTTTCCTTTGTATTGCGTTGTGCTTACTCGGCATCTATATCATGGTAAGCCCAGAAACTGGGCAAGGCTCAGATAGCGCTTTACCAATGTTTAGCGTCATGATTGCGATCTTAGGCGCATTTGGTAGCTCAATTGCCTACGTCATTGTCAGAAAACTGAGTCAGACAGAAGACAGCTCAGTGATCATTTTCTATTTCCCGTTGGTTGCTCTCCCCGCTTCACTCTTACTGATTGGCGACGATTTTGTAATGCCCGATCTATATCTGACTTTCATGTTGGTTCTAGTTGGTGTCTTTACCCAAATTGGACAATTGGGGTTAACCAAAGCGATGCAAACTCAACAAGCGGGTAAAGCCTCCGCTTATTCGTATATCCAGATCGTATTTTCTGTGTTGTTGGGCATCATTTTCTTTGGCGAGGTTCCGATCATTTGGACGTACGTCGGTGGCGGTCTGATTGTTACAGGCGCATTAATTAATGCGTTTGGTCATCACTTACGGTTACCTTTTATTAAGCGCAACGCTTGATATACCTCGCCAGAACCGTAAACACGACATTTAGAAAAACAGCCAGAGTGACTCTGGCTGTTTTGTGTTTAGCCTAACGTTAAGCTGATATTTTTAACCCTGCGATACCAGCGACAATCATTAACAAGCTTAAGGCTTTGATAAGTGTTGCTGGCTCATTGAACAGATAAATACTCACGACTGCCGTGCCTATTGCGCCAATCCCTACCCATACTCCATAAGCAATGCCTAAAGGCAAGGTTCTTAACGCAATGCCAAGCAACCAAAAGCTCAATAACATAAAGACAATAGTGAATGCCGAAGCACCGAATTTGGTAAACCCTTGTGAATATTTAAGACCGACAGCCCATGCGATTTCACACAAGCCCGCAATGAAGAGAATTCCCCAAGCCATGTCATATTTCCCAACGAGATGGGGTCGTCCCCGAGAAAAGATAGAGCGGTGAGGTCGTCCTCACTTCTGATTGACTGCTTATTATATACGGAAATCTAAACATAAAAAATAAAACACGGCGATAAGCATACAACTCAAACATCTCATGCACGCTTAAATTCTACGCTTTTCTTTTTAACGGTGGCGGACTCTCTATTTCGCATCAATAACGACACCGTTTTTTAACAATTTACATATAACCTTCTGGTGTTGAAAGTGTTGCATTTATTGCACAAATCACACAAAAACTAATTGAACATGTAAATATGAAAACGTTTGTGTGACTAATATCGCTTAAAACAATGACTGATGACTTTAATATTCAGCCGAATTAATTATAAGGTATGACGTACCCATGAAAGCAATCAAAACCTCTATCGCTGTCCTTGTTGGCGCCGCTCTACTATCTGGATGTAATGACGATACTGAATACGTCAATGTTCAGCCTAAAGAAGTAAAAATAGCGACTTACAACCTCTCTTTTGACCGCGCTACCTTCGAAACTTTGGTAGATGAAATGCAAATTGAACCAACGCAGCAAGCTGCGTTGGTCACCTCTTATTTAGACGGTTCAATCGCAGCCGAAGACAAAACCACTGCGGAAAAAGTCATTCAAATTCGTAACGTTGCAGCAATCATTCAAAAGAATCGTCCTGATGTTCTCATGATGGCGGAATACAACAACGATGGAACAGGTGAAAACAAAGCAGCCATTGAAGGATTCCAGAAGAACTACTTGTCTGTCGCGCAAAGTATCGATGGCGCGGGCGGTGAAGCAAACCTTGAGCCTATTGAATACCCTTATGCTGAATCTTATTCAACCAATACAGGGTTGTTGAGTGAGTTTGATCTCGACAACAACGGAACCGCAGGTCAAATGCCAGGTGATGCATGGGGCTTTGGCATGTACCATGGTCAATATGCATTTGCCCTTATGTCTAAGTATAAAATTGACACGGCAAACACACGTACATTCCAAGCATTTAAATGGAAAGATATGGAAGGTGCGAAAATTCCAACCATTACTATCTGTGACGGTTCGCAAAAGATTCCAGACGGCATGAAGTGTGGTGATGAATGGTACTCAGCGGAAGAATGGGATCAAGTGCGTCTATCTTCGAAAAATCACGTCGACGCGCCAATCATCATTCCAACTCGCAATGGCGAAGAAGTTGTACACTTGTTGATGTCTCATCCTACTCCACCAGTATTCGACACCGGTAAAAACAAAGCGCAAAACGCAGCAGAAGTGGAGTTTTGGCATCATTACATTCAAGGCAAAGACTATTTTTACGACGATGCGGGTAAAACAGGTGGCTTAACGAACGGCACTAAATTCGTAATGATGGGTGATCAAAACCTTGATCCAGTGGCTGGTGACGGTATTAGCTCTGTAATGCAGGAGCTGCACAACGATCCATTGGTTAACCAAACCGTGATGAATGGTGAGCTTTACCCAACAAGCTTTGGTGCAGCTGAACACGCTGTTGACCACAGTTCAACTCACCCATATCCGAATCGCATCACTTCAACGTTTGGCTTAGGGGTAGACTATGCCTTGCCTTCAGCAAATTTGAATGTAATAGACTCTGGTGTGTACTGGTCAGCGTCTTATGAAGAAGGCCGTAAACTATTTAACGATGCACGTATCGGTAAGTATGGTGATGGTAAGGATGTATCTTCCGACCATCGCATGATCTGGATTAAAGCACAGTTCTAGACTGCATAAAAAAAAGCCAACCACAAGGAGTCGTGATTGGCTGTATATATTTGTGAACAAGATGGTTCACTAACAACGTCAGTTGGCTAGGTGACCCTCGGCTTAGAAAGGGTCACTCATACTAAAGCATGAGGCGTGCCAACTTTTCAGCGCACAAAAACAGGTTGTTATTTAATCACTTTCATTAAAACTTAACCAATAGCTACTGTTTGCTCACAGAATAAATTGCAATTTGCAAACTACCATTGGCATTTCGCAATAAACCTGATCTTTAGCTCTTGCTTTTATTGCTTCCTAGCTAAGTCGCGTGCAAGGATTAACGCAAGTCCGAATACTTGCAAGAAGAGTCCGATATTCTTGTACCAAGCGATCTTTTCATCCTGCTTTGCCATTACCTCATTGAGCTCTACATTCTCAATGTAGTAATTATCGATGCGGTCTCTATACGAAGCTTGTGCCTGATTTATCTTTGACATTAGTTGAGGAAGTTGATCAATTTTTATTTCATCCGACTCGTTGAGAACCCAAGAAGATAAATGCCCTGCTAATACCTCTTCTAGCTCTAAAGGTATCGCTACGCTCTGACTTATGTGCACATGCAGCAGTAAAGCTTCTCTTTTCCTTTCTAGGGTTTCCACACTGTTCCATGCGAGTTGGATGGAATACAAGTTTTCTGCTGTTTGCTCTGCGAGCTGCGAGTGCTGTTTACCCAACTTATCAAGGACTAAGCTAGTAACGATGATCGCGCCAATATTCAGTACTAATCCAATCAGAACGAGTACCCAAGGTGGTGGAATGTAACGTCGCAGACTTACCATAACTTATCGTATGGCAGGTAAATCATATTTAACACAACCAATGAAAGTATCACCAGAAATGTCACCTGCATCCCTCTAATGCGTTTTTTCAAGTCTTTTTTCAATATGCCTTTAGCATGAATAACTCGACCAATTACAAAAATAATACCAGTGAGATGTATCCATGTTGGGTAAGCACTATTGAATTCTAAAAGTGCCATTAAAATCAGGGTGATGGGGATATATTCTGTCGCATTACTCTGGGCACTACGAGCAATTTGTAGAGCCTCTACCCCACCATCGGCATAAGCAATTTGATTTAAGCGACGTTGCTTAATTACTTGAACAGCTAACCAAATAATGAGTATTGCGAGAATGTTGGCATACAGAGCAGTGATCATATGTCGTCCTTCTTGATCTGGTTTTCACTTATATAAGCGTGTCACTTGGCTATAACTATAGCGGTATCATTATGATAATGCGTCAAATAATCTCAAGTTATGATTTCTATTCGGGCAAAAAACGAAAGCCCATGCTTCATAACATTAAAAATGCCCTCGAATGGAGGGCATAAGAATAAAGAAGCTAATATGTGAGAATATTGAAACCACTATAAGGGGTGTTTGACCAGCTTTTTGCGCCGATGCCCTTTGATAATACTTTCAAAAATTGTGAACAACAGCCCTACCCAAATAAATGCAAAGGTCACCGCTTTCACTTCGTCAAACAACTCGCCAAAAAACATAACTGCCAACACAAACTGCAAGCTTGGCTCGATGTATTGCATTAGACCGACGGTTGATAAATTAGTTATACGTATTGCGATAGAATAAAATACGAGTGGTAAAAGTGTGATAGGTGCACTGCCAAAATACAAAAGCAATGTTGTGGTATCTGTGCCCGAAGCCAGTTCACCAGTTGCCCATTGTTTATAGAGCAAATATGCGAGTGCAACTGGAGTCAGTAACAACGCCTCAACAAACAAGGTTGTACTCCAGTCATAATTTATCTTCTTCTTGTACAGCCCATACAAAGCAAAGAACAACCCCATCGTTAGTGCGATAACGGGCAGCTGACCATAGTGAATCACTTGATACATAACACCAATTGTTGCCAACACTATTGCAATAAGTTTGCCTTTTGAGAGCCTATCCCCAAGAATAAATACGCCCAGCGCAACAGATACTAATGGTCCAATAAAGAAGCCTAAGCTGGCATCGATGACCCGATGATGGGTCAAAGCCCAAGTGAACGCACTCCAAGAAATACACATCAAACTGCTCGCCACAAACGTGTACCACAAGGATTTTTTATCAAGCCAGATTTCTTTCCAATTCAGCCCTCGACGGGTTATCCCAAGTACAATTAGAAACCCGACAGGTACAGACCCAATGATTCGCCATGCTAGCAACTCATCCATAGAAGCATTCGGTAAATAACGATAATAAATTGGTAGCAATCCCCAGATCACAAAGGAGAATGCTGCCATAAAAGTGCCATAACGAGTGTTATTCATAAAACTATCGCCCATCTAAACGACCAATTTGGCGTAAGTAAACAAGTCCGCCATACATAAAAAGGAATGCAATCCCGCAGTGACTTTATGATGCAGATGGCATTATTGGCTCAACGCTTGTACGACGGCGGTAAAGCCACTCACAAAACACAACATAAGTGCCCCAAACCGAATCTTTTCTTTTGGTAACGACTGGGTAGTTTTCATTGCTAGCCAGTAACCAAGCGCCGCAGCAGGTAATAGAGGAATAGTAATGACCAAATGATGCAATGTGAAGAAGCCCACTGGGATTTGTACTATTAGTGAAATAATCGAACTGAAAACAAAAAAAGCCGATAAGTTGCCGCGTAACTGATTTGCTTCTTGATGCTGCAACAATAACGCCATCGGAGGGCCTCCAATCGCAGAACTGGTACCAAACAACCCAGAAAAGAAACCAGCACATGTCATACGCGAAGGCGTAGGCTCAACCCGAAACGGTAAAACACTCACCACGACTGCAAACAGCACCAACAAACCAATCCAAAGCGTGAGAGTTTGTGTAGATACAAAAAAGAGTAGCAAGCCACCAGCAATTGATCCCGGCACTCGCCCAATCAACGCCATCTTTAAGCCGCCGATCTCAACACTACTGCGGTGCTTCATCGCATTCATCAACGAAATAAATAACGCGACTAAACAGATTGGCGCAGGAACATATTCTGGCGCCCAAAGAATCAGTAAAGGTGCGGCAACAATAGCCAAGCCAAAACCGATTGCGGTCTGGACATAAGAGCCAAGAAATATCAAACCTATTGCAAGGAAGTTTATCGAATCGAATTCCATTTAGATTATTCTTATATTTGAAAAATAAACACAAAACCAAAGCACATTCGCATGATGAATACCTCAGGCACGCTGCGATATGAATTCCGCGTAGCATTCATCAAAGTGAATAAAAAGACAATCCATTTGTGCGGTTCGCCCTCATTTGCATTTTGTATTTCATTCCGCTGATGTACATGTTTGCTTACATCGAAGAGGATTCATGCTCGCCTGTTCACGCAGCATTTCTTCAACGGAATTAATGACCTCTTAAAATCTAGCAGAATTAGACCCGTGAATTCTCCATTGCATTTAATGGATTCAGTCAATTAGTGCGGCGTCGGTATAGCACTTTACAACTCACCTCTTTATACTACTGATCGATTTATCATTACCGTACTTATTTACACAATAAACAAGTGTACGGTCAGTGTTTTTCTACCTTTAACTTGCTGTGAAAATAATATGAAAAAACAAACGGGATTTACTCTAATAGAGTTAGTCGTAGTTATTGTCGTGCTCGGTATTCTTGCTGTCACTGCCGCGCCACGCTTTTTAAACCTTCAAAGTGATGCACGTGAAGCTCGTTTGGAAGGAATGAAAGGCGCTATTGCATCAGCATTAGGCGTGGGTTATGGGAAAATGGCGATTGCAGGGTTGGAACATTATCCATATATATCAAATAAACACACTGACGCAGGTTCAGGTAAGGGCCCAGAAAGTCTGCCTTTCTCAAGCTGTGAGTTAAATGGCTCTCTTAGCTGTACATTTAGGTACGGTTACCCAGATGCAGATGAAACAAGCTTAGCTCTATTAGTCTCGGAACTTGAGAATCAGCACGGTGATAGTGACTGGAAAATTGTTCAGACTAACAACATTAAAGTCGTCATTTCAGCAAGAGATGATAAAAATAGTAGCCTAACTCAATGCGGAATTTTATATGGGCCGCCGCAGACTCCAAACGAGAGTTACACCTTAGAGATTCTTCCCTGCCCTCAATAAAAATAAGGCTGCCAATCGGCAGCCTTATTTGTTTCATCTGATCGGTTTTTTACGCAAAGTTAAACACGTATTTATCCATCATATTCACCATGCGGCCAATCTCTGGCTTGGTAATCGTATCATTTGCGCCAAGAGATAGTGCTTTCGCTCGGTTATCCTCACTCATCAATGACGAGAACATAATGATCGGCATTTCATGAAACGCTTCGGTATCGCGTAGTCTCTTCACTAAGTGCATACCATCCATTCGAGGCATTTCTACGTCCGTAACCACCGCATCTAATAGCTCTTTAACTGGCAAGTTTTCTTCTTTCGCGACCTCGATCAAGCTCATCAACTTCTCATGCGCCTCACCACCGTCTTTACATGTGATCACATTGTAGCCTGAAGAAGCTAATGTATCTTGGATCAAAGAGCGAATAAATGCTGAGTCATCCACCACCATGATCGTTTTAGCATTACGCTTACCGACCATTCTCTGGTTGAGATCCACCGACTTGTCCCCTTTCACATCGTATTTTTCCATACTCAATTCTGGGTTGATGTCTGCGATGATTTTTTCAAAGTCGAGAATCATGATCAGGTTGCCTTCTTTACGGACAACGGCTACTACACAATCTTGTTCGCCCGCTTCCAAAAACTGACTTGGTGATTCCACATCATTCCAAGAGATACGATGAATACGCGAAATGCTGTCAATTAAGAAGCCATTGGTCATTTTGTTGAAATCCGTAACGATTACAAACTTGCGCTCCAGATCTTGTCGTGTTGGCACACCTAACCAACCAGCTAAATCCACTAAAGGCGTCAGTACATCTCTGGATGAGAACACACCAATCATATGAGGTTGTGCGTTTGGATAATCGGTTGTTTCTGGCACGCGAATCACTTCTCGTACTTTCGCAACGTTAATGCCGTAATAACAAGTTTTTGTGCTGCCATCTGGCAATGTTTTTTCTAAATGAAACTCGATGATTTCAAGCTCATTGGTACCACTTTCTGTCAAAATGGTGCTGGTTACGTTACTCATAAAGCCAATTATCCAACCAAAAATACGCATCAGAAAAGTTTGATGCAAACGCCATGAGAAGCCATTCTCTGGCTAAAAATCCAAAAGTCCTTTTTAGTCGTTACAACAAAATTTGTAAACCATCAAAAGGACGGCTAACGCACATTTCCATACCAAACCATGTAAAATTGTCTCATTTTTGAACACGACATTATGAGTGGCCAAAGTGCGAATTAACACCTCCACTTTTAGCGGCAGAGTCAATGAAAAGTTTAGAAATAATTTGAAGTGATGTTCAGCGTCAATAGCCAAACCTATCCAACAGATATCAGTACAAAGTTGGCTACCGTGCTCATGCCTGGTGTAGAACAAGCTCTCTTCAAGTGGCTTGGTATAAAACTGCGCTTGCTAACACACGGGTTTAAATCGAAGCGCTAGAGGCATCGCAAGAAAATCTGAAGGCATAGAACACTGAAAGAACACTTTCAGTTTGTTAGTTTTCTGTCAGCGTAAGTTTTAAGCAATCATCCTATCACTAGGTATTTCAATACCTGACATCGCTATTCCCATAATCAAGACACTGATTTTCATTTTTTGAAAGAGTCATTTTCCTTCCTCTTAGCAAGGTTTTTCCTACAATCCTACTCATCCAATTGCGCTGTCGCCTGACGGCACACTAGTTGAAGTATTAGGTGAGGTTCACTTTGAGTAATGTTCTTATTATTGACGCTCAACCATTGTATAGCGAGGCACTTGCTTCTCTTGTTGAACATGCAATCAATGCAGCTGAAGTAATTCAAACTACTGACAGTGCGGAGATTATGGAGCTTGTTCGCAGTAATAAAATTGATTTGATTATTTTAGATGTAGTGCTTGGTGAACGCGATGGTATGCGTTTAGCCAGAAATATTTTAGCGACCGGTTATCTTGGACGACTGCTATTTATCTCTTCACGAGACTACTCTAGCCTTTCTAAGGCGGCTCACGAAATGGGGGCCAATGGTTTCTTAAATAAAAGTGAACCAAGGAAAAGTATTATTGATGCAATTGCTGGGATTTCTCGAGGTTACTCTATGTTTAAGTCAACTCTGACAACGTCGTCGGGCAACGTAACGCTTTCTAACCGCGAAGCCATTGTTTTCCACTATCTCGTGCAAGGTTACTCAAATAAGAAGATTTCTGAACAACTATCACTTAGTGCAAAAACCATCAGTACCTACAAAGCACGTATTTTGAAAAAGTACCAAGCAGCATCACTAATTGAGCTACTGAACACCCTTCCTACGTCGAAAAGTTGCGAGTTCTGCAGTTAAGTTATGTACTCACGTATTTTGCAATAGCACCGATTAACAATTGGTGCATTGCATCATAGCGATGTGTTTGCTTCACCTGAACTACAACTTTTGGCCAACCATTGACATATAGACTCTCCGGCACCCTTATAAAAGTGTAACCTTCAATAGGAGCTTGAAACTCAAGCAGTACCGTTGCGGCGTTTTTTTTCTTGAGGAGCTTTAATACACTGCTTACATTGTCCAATGCCGCGATACGTTTGATGACCATTCCATGCTTTTCCATTGCACGTATAAAGAGCTGCTCTTTCTCTTTCCAACCGATAATCTCTAACATGATAAAGGGAAGTTTGGCTGCTTCTTCCAGGGTGGTAATTCCCAGCTCTTCAGGGACAACTACCACAGCAGGCGCATAGCCAATGAACTTTTGATAAACAGATTTCGGAACATCCTCGTTGAAGTAATGTAACTGCGCATCCACTTTGCCTAGGATTATCTCTTCTATCGTATACTCTGTAATCGTTGCTATCGAAATGTGCGCCTTGGGAAACAGCGCAATTAAATCCATTGCAAGTAAATGCCCAAATGAGTATTGAGCGGTTTGCGGTAAACAAATGGTGATGTCTTTTTCGTAATTTTCCGGTTCAAACTCATCTCTAATTAGACAAGTTTCAAGCTTCTCGAGTGCATCGGAAATTTTAGGTAATTGACGTTTTAAATAGTCCGTTGGTTCCATGTGATGAGGATGCCGAATAAACAATTCATCGTTTAGCTGGAGTCGCAATCGGGCAAGGTATTTGCTGATTGACGCTTCACTTTTTCCCATCGCTTTCGCAACGGGTTTGAGCTGACGGTGCTTATCCAGTAAGACAAGTATTTTAAGTAAGTTTAAGTCGAGATCTTTGTTCACGTGCGACACCAGATGTAAGGTCGAGAATAAATAGAGCAATCACTATTTGTTGACTGCTCTAATATAAAAGACCACTCATTCTGTTTGGTCAAATTAATCAAACAGTTATGTCATGGTTATGTTCCGTAACTTAACATTGAGTCAATACTAGCGCTGCTTAATGGGACTTTTGTCTGTGTTTTTTCATCTCATAGAGATCTTCATCTGCACGTACAATAACGTCCTGAAGCGTTTCGTGTAATTCATTCGCCGCGATACCAGTACTCACACTAACTTCGATATCCAAGGTCTTTAGTCGGTTATCTTTAACGACACTACGAAGCTTCTTCGCCAATATTGAAGATTGACTGATACTGCAACCCGGCAGAATCGCAACAAACTCATCACCACCAGTTCGAACTAGATAATCACTATTTCGAAACACTTTAGACATAGCATCAGCAATAATCCCAATAACTTCGTCCCCTACATGGTGACCGTAATGGTCATTGATTCGCTTGATCCTATCGCCATCTATTGCAATAACGGAATATGGCGCGGTTTCCAAACGACGTTTGAATTCGCTATCTTGAAAGACTCTGCGGTTAAACAATCCCGTTAAATCATCTTTCGTCACGTTCGTCAGTGCTTTCGCGAGGCGAAGTTTGCTCTCTTTAGATTCATAAGCTTTGTTGTAATACGCTAAGGTTACGAAAAAGAAGATGATAAATAAGAACACGTAATCCAATACAATTTTACTGAATGGGTACATGTAAACGATAAGGTTGTTGTTGTCTGCGACATATGATTGGGTGTACGCGAATGATGGAAAGGGGTAGCCAGCGAAATAAATCACCATTTGCTTGTTCCCATTCGCTATTTGAACATCCACCGCTTTCCCATCATTGTAAAGCGGCGAGAGGTACAATTGTTCCGAGAACTCTCCCACTAACTCACCTTGAAAGTAAACCGGACTCATGATGCTTATCGCCATGTCATCGGAGTATGTCGTTTTAAATGGTAGGGAAAACAATACCCGGTCCGTTAGTTGCTCTTTCCACGCGGCTAACACACAAGAATAGTTACTTTTACACCAATCAACATCAAATGTGGCTTTCACTCCCTCTAGCGCTTCAATCGGTCTCTCTAAGATGAGTTTGTTTCCAGTATAAGAACGAAAATACATAACGGCATTTTGTCGATTGAACGCATTTGATAAATACGCTTCAGCCTGATGAAGCGATTTCCGTGCAACAGCTTCAACGTAATTGAGTTTTTCATAAGGTGACAGGGAGTAAATCGCATCTTGAAAGCTCAGCTCTGTTTGCGCTTCTACTTCACTCACGCTCATGCCTTTGTATTGCTCGAGCTGCGCTTCCGTCAATAAACCCATGAGAATCACTTTTTGTTTTATTTTGGCTAAATTATTCGCGTAAGTGTTGAACTGCTTTACTTCATAAGAAATTAACACCGCACCAATCATTGTGACAGAAGTGACGAATAGTAATGTTGCGATGAAAAGAGACAACGCGATACTTTTAAGTGTCATGATGCGATCTTACGCCCCCGCCACTCTTGTTAGCTCAACAATGTTCTTTACGTTAAATTTATCCAATAGACGACGTTTGTATGTGCTGACTGTTTTGTCACTTATTGATAGCACTGAAGCGATTTCTCGATTGGACTTTCCTTGTAATAAATACTTCATTACTGCGCTTTCTCTGCTTGAAAGTTGTGGCATTTCTCGAACGCTATTAACAACTTGCTTAAATTTGAAGAAGGTATACCCCTTCTCTACCGCTTCTATCGCGTCTTTAAGAATGTCGTGATTTTCCGATTTACACACATAGCCATCAGCGCCAGAACGAAAAGCCATTTGGCTGTACATTTGGCTAGTTTCTGCGGAGAAGAAAATGACTTTGCCTTCATAACCATGGGATTTAATACGTTTGTAGAAATCAAACCCATCGCAATCTGCCAAGTTCACATCTAAGATCAACAGTTGAATTTCTTCCTTTTTCAATATTTGTAATGCCATCTTCGCTGATGTTGCAGTAAATACCCCATTTGTTTTACCTAACTCTTCCAGCAACGACTTGATTGCAACACAAACGAGAGGATGATCGTCAAAAATCAAGTAATTCAATTTATTCATATCTTTCATTTAGTATGGTTATGGCTTCTAGTGGCATCGGTTTATCAATGTAGAAGCCTTGGCAAAGATCAATGCCATACTCACGTATCGCTTGCAGTGTGACTTCGTCTTCAATACCTTCCGCGACCAATCGTATATTCAAACTTTTCGCTAACGCGCAAATAGCAACAACGATGTTTCGTTTTTTGATATCGCATTCGACACCTTGTACAAACGAACGATCGATTTTTAACTCGTTGAATGGCAGTTGAGCCAGTTTTTCAAACGTTGATGAACCCGTGCCAAAATCATCTATTGAGACAGTGACACCGTTCATCCTCAACTTGAGTAAATTCTTGTACAGGGACGCGCTAGTCTGAAATGTATCTCGCTCTGTAATTTCAATGGTGATTTGTGATGGGTCAATCTCGCTCTCTAAACATTGCTGTAAAAAGTAATGAGAGAACGCCGTATCTTCTAAATTTTCATGGTCTACATTGATGGATACGTTTTGCGTCAATCCGCGGTGTTTAATGTCATAGATAACATTACTCAATACAGCTTGAAACAACTCTCCTGAAAGGCGGCAACGCTCTACAATTGGCAAAAAATAATGAGGGGGTAACACACCATAAATAGGATGATTCCAACGCGCGAGCGCTTCATACCCAAGCACTTCCCCACTTTGCACATCGACTAAAGGCTGGTAATAATTTTTCACGCGCCCTTCAGCCAGAGCAAACAGGAATTCTTGATCTTCCACTTCAATAGATTGAGCAAAGCTGACTTGTTTCGCTTTTTCATCTTTTATTTTACGTAACAAATCAACGACTTCATTTTCATCGTATGGCTTAGGCAGCTTCCCTAATACTTCAAAGCTAAATCCCTCGCACATGGCTCTTACCGCAGAAATAATGGTCAATTCCATTGCACTGACCAGTACAACTTGCCCCTGGTACTGGACTTCATCGAGCATTTCCATCATATCGATGCCGTCTTTTCCGGGCATTTGGATATCACAAAAAATTACGTCAAAATGTTGTTCCTGCACACTCTGAATAGCAGCATCCACACAGTTAAAGGGGATGACTTGCGCGCAATAGCGATCCAATATTTGCGTAAGTATTGTGGTTTGTAGCGGATGGTCATCAATCACCATCACATTAAATTGTGTATTCATTTGTCTCTACCCAATAGTTTATGTTTTCGATCTCCTGCTCGATTCGTAAAATTAGCTCCGCTGTTCGCCTGTCAAACTCCGCAGCAGTAACTCGTTCTGCCTCAATACAAAGCTCAGCCAGCATGCTTACCCCTATCGCCCCAACCGCTCCTTTGATGCCATGAATGACCCGTTTTTTGTCTCGCTCAGTCGATGCGGCGTTTAAGTTTTTTATATCTGTAGACATTGATTGACTAAACACGCGCGCAATCTCTTTTGCGTCCTGTGCTTTGAACCGTTTAATCCAGCCGGGCAGCCTACCCCTCTCTTTTTCGCCAATAAATGGAATCAAAACGGTTTTTAATTGATTAAGGTCATAGGGCTTGTAGAGCACATCATCAATGCCGATATCCTGTGTACGTTCAATGGCAAGACGAGCATCTTCTGCTGTCACACCGATGATTGGAATTGCTTTAAATTCGGAGTTTTTCACGTGCCTAACAAGCTCATAGCCATCCATTTCTGGCATATGAAAATCGGTCAGCAGCAACACAACGTTTTCATCTTGGTTGATGTATTCCCATGCTTCGCGGCCGTTATTCACAATGACAGGTTCGATTCCAAGTTCATGAAGCTGCATTGCTATCACACTTTGGTTAATGGGATTATCTTCTGCGACCAGTACCGTGCCGAGAACCCAAGAAACCACTTCTTGATTTGCGTCACTAAGCTTGGTTTCTTGCTGCGTTTGGCTGAGCAAATTGAACAATGTATCTGGATATTGAAGCTCTCTTAGCGTAAGACTGCCAAGTACCCTTTGTTCGTCACGCAGCATTAGGCCATTAAAACTGGCATCGCTGTCGTGTATAGGGTGAAGGTTCGCCACCATTGTTTTTAACGTTGCTGGACGCATTTTCCACGCGTCACACCACTGGCGAACATTAAGTGGTAAGCTCTCGCTATACGTCCAGTTCAAACAAACGTCTGGCTCAGAGTCGCAATGCTCAATTGGCAGTCTGACGGTAATCGTCGTGCCCAAGCCAAATTGTGAATCGATGCAGAGCACGCCGCCCATGCAGTCGATCAATCGGTCAACAATGCTTAGCCCCAATCCAGTACCGCCATATTTACGCGTAATAGTGTCATCCGCTTGAACAAAAGGATTGAGAATGCCTTCGAGTTGGTCATCCGTCATGCCGATACCTGAATCTGCCACTTTCAAGATAAGCTGCTTTTCATGAAGAATGACACTGATTCCAACCTCGCCTTCCGCAGTGAATTTCACCGCATTGGAGAGTAGATTGGTGGTAATTTGCACCAATCGCAGCGCGTCGATTTCAATGAAAGCATTCGAAAATGGTTTGATTGTCACTTTGTAATCCAAACCTTTCGCGAGCGCTCGTGGTTCAAAGCTTCGAAACACATCGCACAAGGTTTTAAGCAAGTCGGTCTTAACTGGGGCGACGGTTAAGTGCCCTGCCTCTAACTTTGAATAATCCAGTACTTCGTCTACTAGCGTATTCAAATGATTGAGCGAGCGTATGGCTTGGGCAATTAACTCGCGATTTGAATCTGTCGTCACTTGGTGATTTAGCAAGTCGAGGATGCCGTGCGCTGCCGACAATGGCGTTCTTAATTCGTGACTCATGGTTGCCAAAAAGTTTTCGCGCGCACGTACCGCGGTTTGCGCTTCTTTTTGCGCATCGATTAACGCCTGCTCACGTTCTTTTTGCTGGGTAATATCTTGAATAACAGTCAGTACAAACTTGTTCTTACCGCTAGGAGAAGCGATGACTTTGCGTTCTCGATATACATGTTTAATATCAAGTTCACAGCCCGACGAGGCAACCTCTTCTGAAATACGCTTTCCAGCAATAACAGTGGTCAGTTCATCAAAATTATTCACCAGAGCGTGCGCAGAATCACTTTTCAACTTACATTGTTGGCACCGTTTACTGTTGTAGTTGGCACAATTGCTCATCTCCATATGGTTATTTTCACTATGGATAAAAACCAAGCTATTGATCTCTTTGATGATGTCCATCAGCCATTGCTTTTCCGCTTCCTCATTGTCAGCATTAAATTCGGCTAACCTCACTTTAAGTCGCATGTGAGATAAGATGAAATACGCCGCAATTAACATGAGACAGAATATGAATGAACCAGCAACAACAAATGTAGCGATCTGCTCCGCGTCATAGCCATAAGTCAGTTTGAAGCTTCGGTGAGAACGCAGCAGTTTTTCGATCTCGTTAGAATCAATGGTTTCGATGATGCTGTTCAACATGTGCTGCAGTTGTGTATTGTGGTTTGCAACCGCAAATGCATTAGAGAACGTCAAAACGTCCTCCGCATTGATCACCAAGCCATCGACTTGATCTTGTGCAATCATATTGTGAACGATGTCGTCAGGAATGTAAGCCACATCCAAAACGCCCGATTTCAAATCGGTAAGCAGCTTTTTCAAATCATCATAATGATCAACTTGGCCTTGCTGCCAAGTGCCCAAATGAACTACCCCTTGCTTTTTCAAAGTGAGCAGAATACCCGCTTCTTTCAGTGCAGATTTATCGCGCTTGCTCTGCTCCGCTTGGATAGCCACGTAATTACTGTGCATGAATGGTTTAGTGAACAACCAATCTGACTTAGGTAGCTCACCCACATAAGAGATGGGGACTATATCGGCATCAAATGCCGTTAATCCATTAGAAAGGCTCGACGTCGGTTTCACATACTTAAAGCTCAAGCCAGTACGAGACTGCAATAAGTCGATGAAGTCTGGAAAGAAACCGTCTAACTCACCCGTTTGCGAATCTCGGTAGAGAAACGGATAAGCTTCGTCACTGCTGCTGTAAGTTATCACTATTTTGTTTTGATGATTACGTCGGTAATCTACCAATAACTTATCACTGATATGGTAAGGATTTTTCGAGGCGACGGAGCGAATGTTTTTTCCATTTTGCTCCCACTGAAGGATTTTGTTGATGTCATCGATCAGACTCTGTTTGTCCAACGAAGCGATAAAACTCACCTCTTCGTTTTTCAACCAACTGGGAATATCGACAACCCCTTTTACAATGTCATTCAAATCCAAATATTGGGTAATACCAACATAAGTGTAAATCAGCGCGTTCGCTTTACCTCGCTTAACTTCATTAAACGCCTCTAAACGTGTTTTAACGTAATGTATCTTATCTATACCGCGTTCAGTGAGGTTGTCACAATACACACTGCCCTCAACACACACCCATTTAAGATCACGCGCATCACTATCTCGGTAAGTGGCATTCCGATACCAAACAGCGATAGTGCTCGAAAAGAAAGGCATCGAAAACAAGAAACGCTTTTCTCTTGCTGCTGTTTTACTAAATCCAACCGCACCATCAATCTTCTTGCTTTCGACATCCGCAAGTAAAGACGGAATATGCTTGTAAGTCCGAAGTTCTAACTCATAATCCAAAGCTTTAGTAATGTTAGACAAATACTCAAGACTAATTCCGTACGAAGGACCAACGCTACCGTCAAACGAGTCTTTAGCTTCGTCTTGCGCAATAACACCAACGATGACCTTCGGTTTAGGACTCTGTTTGGCAGTTGAGCAAAAAGAACTCGCTAAAAAAATTAAGGCGACGGACGATACCGTAATACTTCTAAGAATACTGAGCATGACTGCTTCCTCTGAATGGAAGCTCAGACTAGTTTTTGTCAGATAAAAGTCAAACTTCGCTCAATAGCGAAATAAAAATAAAATTTTGATATAAAAGCAGAAAACCAAAATTCGTCAGAACAATCTGACAACACAATCCACCTTTGACTACACAGCGTTTGCGTTCGGTCTCTCACCCAGACGGATATTCACTGCGAGTCGGTATATATAAGAGATGTGTGCGTTTAGGTTTGCACGCCATAGCTTTTTACTTTCATCATGAATGATTCATCATCATTCCATGATAAACTGACGTATTAACATGAAAGAAAGCTCAACTCCGCGGTTTCGAGCAGCTTGAAGTAAACACAGTTTTAGAAAATGCGTTCTAGTATTGTATTACTCAAGATTCACATTGCTACTTTTACAACCGCTGGAGCATTAGAAAAATTAAGGTATTAAATTCAAATGGTTAATAACTCAATCCAGTGGTTTCCTGGCCACATGCACAAAGCACGTAAAGAGATCGAAGAAGCAATCCCTCAAGTGGATGTGATCATCGAAGTACTGGATGCTCGTATTCCTTTCAGTAGTGAAAACCCTTTGATTTCTCAAATCCGTGGTGACAAACCTGTCGTTAAAGTTTTGAACAAACGTGATTTGGCCGATCCAGAGTTAACTCAACTGTGGATTGAGCACTTGGAGCAAGAGCAACATGTAAAAGCAATGGCGATCACGACTTCTGAACCACAAGAAGTGCATCGAATCATGGAGCTTTGCCGCAAACTTGCCCCACACCGAGAAGAAATTGGTAAAAACATTCGCACCATGATCATGGGCATCCCAAACGTTGGAAAGTCGACGATCATTAACACCCTCGCAGGTCGAACAATCGCTGTAACAGGTAACCAACCCGCGGTTACACGTCGTCAACAACGTATCAACCTGCAAAATGGCATCGTATTATCTGATACTCCAGGAATTTTATGGCCAAAAGTGGAAAATCCACACAGTGGCTTCCGCCTTGCGGCTACTGGCGCGGTAAAAGATACAGCGATGGAATATGACGAAGTCGCATTCTATACCATTGAATACCTAGCAGCTCATTATGCAGATAAGCTTAAAGAGCGTTATCAAATTGAAGAGCTTCCAGAATCAGATATCGAGATCATGGAAGAAATTGGTCGCCGCCGCGGTGCACTACGTGCAGGTGGACGTGTTGACTTGCACAAAGTATCAGAGATCTTATTGCACGAACTTCGTCAAGGCACTTTGGGCCAAATTACATTAGAACGCCCAGAAATGATCACTCAAGAGCTGATTGAAGTCGAGATTGAAACCGCCCGTAAAGAAGAAGAAAAAGCGAAACGTAAAGAAGAGCGTCGTAAGCGCTATTTACGTAATAAGCGATAATTTTGTAAGAGTATTGGCAAGTTTACTGCACCGAGCCTCTTCAAATGGCTTGGTGCGTTTAAATAAGCAATTCGTTATAAACCGCCTCTAGATACCACACCTGGAATATTATTCTTGGAAAACAACAAATAGGTCAATTTAATCCAACAAAAAATGGGGAGAGCCGTTAAGCTCTCCCCATTGTTCTTAGTAATGTGTAATGACTAATAAAGGTTAAAGGTATCGACGATTAAACGCCTGATAGACCTGCTGTTAGAGATACTGACACGTGCGCCATACCTTCTACCGCTACGTCTGTAATTTCAGCCGTGTTTTCGATGTCTAGGTTAACAGTACCTGTTGTTGTTTCTGTTGCTGTTACGATACCGTCTGTGTACGTCGCTAGCTCGTCGCCAGTGAAGCTGTCTTTGATTGAGATGTCAGCGGTCTTAGTTGTGTAACCACCCACTTGGTAAGCCACGTCAGTCACTGTCCATACAGCTGCTTCGTTGATATCACCAATCTCTTCTTCTGTCGCTAGCTCTGTGTCTTCTGGCGTGTAGTCACGCGCTTCTAGAATAACACGGTCAGCGGTCGTGAACATGCCGTTTGACTCAACATCCAGTGTACCACGTGCTGGGTCTACGCGTAGGTCACGACCACCTTCACCTGTGATGATTAGGTTTTCACCTGGCATGTTTGACTCAATCAGACCGGAGAAAAGTACCGTTGCTGATGCATCTTCTGCCAGTTCCTCAGCCGCAATTGCTGGCGCTGCTTGCATTGCAAATGCCGCTAGTAGTACTGATGAAAGTAGAGTTTTATTAAACATGTTTTTTTCCTATCTATATGGTTCGAATTGGTGTGCGCCACTGCTTTTTTAGTCACACTTTAAATTGAACCTGGTCAACTTATTAGTGCACATTGAATTATTTCAGTAAGCAAGGAAGTATCGCTCACTGTGAGGCTGCCATTATTCAGCCACAGTGCTAAAAACACCAATCAATAAACATTAATTGACGTTAAAAACTCTAAGCCATTGTTTTAAAATAACTATAAACACGAAAAATCGACACATTAACGAGGTTACTAATAAGAACAAAGACAATAAAAATCATTTAGAATGAATAAACAAACCGCAACACATACACGATAATACAAATCTAATTACTTATGAGTGTATAACTCAAAGGTCTGACTGGTGATAGGCAGCAGCATCAAGAACTAGGCGAAATTTTGCTATATCATTTTTAAGCGGTAGAAATGCAATCATACATATATTAGGAAGAGTTTGACTAATTATCGTCTCTATATACTTGTCTTTGCACTTTCCATATCCGGTCATAACTAAGTTCTGTTGGCCATATAGGATGAGCAATCTCCATGAACAACTCTCGGTCTTCGCTATTTCTTAGAGTCTTGTTGTAGTCCGCAATTCTATGCGGTACACCTTTCCGCTTCTTAGCTCAGGAGCGGAAATGAGGTTTTCCCTTACCCAAACTTTCAGCAAACATTAAACGCTGATCACACGTAATCGAAAATCTTTTGGGTAAAAGTATACCGTCTGAACCATATATTCAATTGTTCACACATCTTGCCTCTCAGACCGCTCTCTATATCTATCATCATTTCTTAAATCATCAAAATTAAACATAATAGATGAATAACGAACGACGTTCTTTGAATGAAAACACCCAGAAAATAATAGTTGAAAGTTTTACACATTCATAATTTACGAGCATATGTTTAATCAAATTCATATTATTAACAATAATATGAAACCCATCTACTAAATAAAAACGTTTGTTTTGCAAACACAAAGAATAATCTTTTGTAAGAAAAGCCTTTTATAATGTAAGAATTAAACCATGATGCATTTTTTTTATTGATCTAAAAAAACAAATTAAATATATTACTTCCTGTCTACGGACATCATAAAAAATATTTAGAAGAGTTTAAAAATGAAAAAATCACTTGCATTAGCAATCTTAGCATCTTTATCAACTTTTAATGCGCAAGCAGGAGTAATCGACTTTTTGTGTGATACATACGGCGGCCAAGTATATTCAGAAGGTGTAAAACATATCACTGTTTCAACTTACAGCTCAGAAGAAGGTAAAAAACACAAAATTATGCTAACGAATAACAATCAAGTTTTTGCTCCCGATGAAGATGTATTGAATAACCTTAAAGATGCATTCTACAACGGTAAGCGTCTAGATATCTGTTTAGATGGCAATGAGGCAATTATTGTAGAAGCAAGCTCTAACTAAGCCAAGGTAGCAAAAAATGAAAAAGACTATTATCACTCTAAGTGCTTTATTACTTTCAACTGCTGCAAGTGCGGGAAGCCTTTCCACTTCGATTTGTAACACTCAAAATGATGAGCATAACACATCTGGAATCAAGGAAATTTCAACCCTTGGTTATACAACAAGTGGCGTTCCAAACAAGTTCATCATCTTTAACGATGGGACTCTTATCGATGGAATGAAGTCAAATCAAGAAATCTACAATCGTGTAGTTAGTGGATTTGAAAACAACAAAGAAATGGATATCTGTATTAACAGAGAGTCGAAAGCAATTACTGCAGTAAGCATTAAATAATAAAAAAGCCGCCTTCGGGCGGCTTTATCTAAGGTTAACATGTTACCTCCTACCTTCCTGCAACCCTCCGCTTAAAGTGCCGTTTTTTCTCAAAGCTTACAGGATCGGACTATAGTCTCGATACATTTAAGCCCCTAGCTTCCCAGAACTTAAATTATGAAATTTAGCACACTGACCAATAACGCAACCTGTTCGTTCTAAATTCTTATTGTTAATTAACAGTATTTAAATCAAAAATAATAAAAAAGAAAAACACCCAAACCAGAAATTTAAGAGGTCACTGATATCCACTTAATTAAATAGAAGAAAGAGAACCACAAAACAGCCAATAAGAATTTAGTTAATTTAGTCACGTTAAAATATTTAATTGAAACCCAACCAATCCAATCTTACAATTTAATCTAAAGTTAGAACATTATTAAAGTAGCCCTTAAAGTCAATTTCCAATATAGGCATCACGTCCGTTTTTGTCTTCAAAAAAATTAAGACGAGTATTATATTTATGTTTGGTTAGATGATTATTCTTAACCTTATAGCCAAGTCCGGTTGAATTTATATTTACTCTTAGCTTTTTTCTCGTTAATTCTTCGAGACTATTCACTCTACTAATACGCTCATTAATAATTAGCCAGTAATTTGAAAATGACATAATCCACCTTCTACAATAAATCAACTTCTTACCTTTCAGTCGTCGAATAACATCCCTCTCAAAAACACAAACTGAACAACGAAAAAAAAGGGAGGTAATCACCTCCCTAAATCTTTTTGATAATACACTCTATAATATTAAACGTCTGACAGACCCGCAGTTAGAGATACTGACACGTGCGCCATGCCTTCTACTGCTACGTCTGTGATTTCAGCTGTGTTTTCGATATCTAGGTTAACAGTACCTGTTGTGGTTTCTGTTGCTGTAACGATACCAGCAGTGTACGTCGCTAGCTCGTTGCCAGTGAAGCTGTCTTTGATTGAGATATCAGCCACTTTAGTCGTGTAACCGCCCACTTGGTAAGCCACGTCAGTCACTGTCCATACAGCTGCTTCGTTGATGTCACCAATCTCTTCTTCTGTTTGAAGAGGGCCTTCACCAGCAGGCGTATAATCGCGCGCTTCTAGAATAACACGGTCAGCGGTCGTGAACATGCCGTTTGATTCAACATCCAGTGTACCACGTGCTGGGTCTACGCGTAGGTCACGACCACCTTCACCTGTGATGATTAGGTTTT
>NZ_JAKKCS010000006.1:181044-275613 GCF_021728075.1 Vibrio sp. D54
CGTTAACCCGATTAATCCGTTAATGAATCGAACTGCCTTCTTGCTTTACTTACCGTAACGCCATGCTGACTCACGCGCCTACCGCAAGTAAGCCAACCAGATAAGGGCTTAATCCCCACTAACATGACACTTGAACATTAAGCATGGCATTGGGATCGTTAATGCTAAAGTAAGCCGCTCACCACAGCATTCACGGTTCATAACACAAGGTCACATTAAGGGGAAAGGATAAATACAAAAAAACCCTAAGCTAAAAGCCTAGGGATTTGTGTATAAAAGACCGATTATCGCTTCCCTTTATTCGTCATCACTTTTTAGTAAAGATCTCGGACGCATATAGATTGTATGAGAATCACTCTTACCTTGATATGTACCCGTTATACTCACCTGAGCATTTTCGTGATCTGCACCGTCAATTTGAGACGTCACTAGTCCACAATTCGATACCGTCGCCCTGACAGTGTTACCTGATCGCCATTGAGCATCACACGTGTTTGACAGCCCTGTGAATGTCCCATCAGTAAACCATATGGTCATGTATAACTGTGCAGTACTTCCCTTACCAAAAATCTCAGTAGGACCGTTAACGACAACACGCTCAACTACTTTATTTACTTCTTTAACCGTTACGTTATGGAATGCGATTTTTTGATCATATACACTAGAAATAGTGGCCGTTCCCTTTTTAACTCCTGTCACTTCACCTGATTGATCAACCGTTGCATAACTAGGGTCCTCAGATGTCCAGACTGGTCCCTCTTCGATGGGATGAACTTCTCCCGACGCCATATTCAACTCTGTTTGAAGCTGAATTGTCTTTTTTTCATCAACAGATGTTGCTCCAGAGATAGTGATCGAGTTGATATAATCTTCAAAAAATTCAACTGTCGTTTGTAGTGTTTGGTTGTAGTAATTCGCCATAACATTGAATACACCGACCTCGCTTGAGGAAACCTGCACTGTCGCTTGGCCGTTTTCATCGGTTAACGCTGCATTTTGTGTAAAGGTTAACGCTTCAGCATCAGAATAGAATGCCACGTATTGAGCAGGCAGCGGCACACCATCCGTCTCATAAACCGTTGCTACAACAGAATGAAGATTGCTCTCAGATGTACCGGCAAATATAGCGTCTCCCGCCGTACTATTAACGAGACTGCTGAGGAAGCCCGGATACACACACGTCGCGTAGGATGGCGTATTTGTATCGACATCTTCCTGATAGATTCCTGTTGCTAAATCAACCTGATTACCTTCACTATTGGACCAAAATGCCCGTTCAGCAGGCCAGTTATCTGAAATATTAACATTACCTCGTTCTTGGTATAGTCTATTCAATTGGTCAATGGTCGGTGTCAACATGCCATATGAGCGGCACAGCGCATCCGTACCGAGCTGGTTAAAAGCAGCAATTGCATACTCTTCACCGTCGACATCTTCATAGTTGATACCTTGATAAGGTTTACTTTGTTCCTGTGCATCTTCTATTGTCAATGGTGCGGTATAGACGGTACCATCAGCTAGTACAATATCATCCCAAGGTCCTTTACCTGATACGTTAATGCGAACCACACCCAAAGCATAGCCACCTTGATGATCCGATATATAATACGTCACATCATGGACTCCTGATGTATCTGAGACGAAATCAAAAGACAAGTTATTAATATCTTCAGGGTCCGATACCGTCGCTAAACTGTTGTAACTGACAACGCCCAACAACTGAATAGGGTCGATCTCTCCATCACCGTCATCATCTGATGAGGCTACGTGACAAAAATCGCTAGTTTCAGTCCCCACCACTCCAGGCATTTGACCATCAGCTGCCGTACAGACATTAATTGTTATCGACTTACCCGTTTGGATGGTTGGGCCTAAGAAGTTTTCAGCCACTGGTGCGGAATTATGCAAAGAAGAGGTCGCAATACTAATATTGCCCTGCAGAATATCCGTGCTATCTTCTTCAGCATTATAACGCTCTAGCGTATAGATCACATTTGCGGTACCCGCATCGTCGCTACAGTAGTTGATCATACCTGTCGAAGGTTCGTTAGCTTTTGCATTACCAACACCAATCACCGCGAGGTTGTCATGCAGTGTAAAACCAGAAACATCGTAGCCAAACTCATTCCCTACAATGTCCATTACCGCAAAGTCTTGACACTCACCAATGGCGTTCGTCGCACTGACCGGAGGTACAATATAGCTGCTTGAGAGCGCATCCGATACCAACACGCGAGCCAGTGAATTGGCACTTGTTATCGATGTAGTTTGATTCGCTGCTTCACCCTCGGTCATTGTATTTAAATTTGTAGCTGCATTGACATCTGTTTTGACATTTTTATCAAGTTCGGCTAGCGCAACTTGCACATCGAAAACACAAGATGCCGGGTTTCTTGTATCAACTACAAAACCCTGTGAGTCTATGTCTGTGATGATGCAGTTGTCACTGTCCACAAGCGGTGTGACAGAAACAACTTCAGCTTGGCGATCTTTTGATGACACATGCATACGACTACTCATATCTACATAGCCGTCTGTATTAAGTTCCATTCGAGACAAGGCATGTTCAACAACGACTGAGGCTTGTTGTGGCACAACCGGCTCAGAAGTATCAACTTGAGTCGCCTCTTCATTACATCCCGACAAACCGATTAAACCGCTAATGGCTAGTAAAGCCAACCTCTTTTTAAACAGCTTGGTTCTTATATATATATTCATAAACATCACTTATTATTTCTTTTCTCTACTCATGACTTCCCAGTGCAGAAGTCAAAGGGCCATCACCCGTTCCCGTTAAAACAAATAGCGCTACCCCTTCAGCGTAAATGAACTTAGAACTTAGCTCATTGCCCCTCCTCCCGTAAGCAGAAAGAGCATTATTCGCTGAACCCTCTGCCTGACATCATTTGATGTGTAAGTAAAATGAGATAAACAAACAGAACTGTTCTAGATTAACCTCCACCCACAACAAATTCCGTTAACAATGATGAATCGAAATGAAAAATACTTAGACCCAAATGACTTCAAGATGCAAGATTCAGAGCATTATCATTGGTATGAGTTCAGGCCCCTATTTGTCAAAGACCTGCGCGTGAAATAGCGAACTCCATTCCAAGTTGTTTTCTCTAGACCTTGCGTTTCGAGGCGCATTAACCTTAAAAAAGGCAGCAGGGATAAACACCATTGCTGGATCTTTTATTATATTTAACGTTTCAACACAGGAATTAGCTTATGTTTAACGTATAAAACGATAAGGATTGATTCGATAGTGTTCTAATGTTAATCACACTGTCTCGGAAGCTTAATCGAGTCACCAGGGTAGACCAAACTCCAACCTCTGTCTGAGCCGTTCAATTCAAGGAATGTGTTATAAGAATCCATTTCTTCGATTAGGATCTGTCTTACTCATTGTCTAGGCTTAATCATATATTCGTATGGCTCACTGGCACTACATTTGTCTACTTGGACTTCCTTTATAACTTCCTTTTCTTTTACAACCTCTTTTACAATCACCTCAAGCTCTGATTGTGAATAGTATTCGTATAATTCTTCGATCTTCTCTTTCTCAATTGGGTCAAATAATGAACAGCATCTTTGAAGAACAATGTTCCTGCTCAGCTCGCCCTATCAAAATAGCGTCATTATTTTCACCAAAAAGAGAAAACACCAATCAATAAGCATTAAATCATATAATCTTTTATTTTATAAAAATTAAACCAAAAAAAGTGAATACTAATAAAAATACAACTGATATATATCACTAGGCTTTACAGATCTTATATAATCGTTCATATTCAACAACAATATATCTTCTCAGTTTTTTTCAAGATCGATAGAAAATAAAAAAGCCAAGTAATGAATTACTCAGCTTAAATTTCAAAACGAGATATAACACTTGCAATAATTTAAATTTCGCTACATTTTAAGTAATTAAATAGCAGGAATCAGCATAGGAAAACGTGCATAAAAATACCCATTATTATAACTATCCCCACCGGAGATATTAACTCTTCCACTTCTAGCACCTTCTGATAGATGTACTTTACAAGATAATCGATACCAACCTGTGTTTAACAACTCTAATTTCGTTGTGTCACCATCGGTATTAGTTGTATTTTCGGCACTACAAGTTTTCGAACTATCCATATCCAAATACTTGACTCTAATCGTACGGTTCTTAAACGGATCAATCCCCGCACTAACTAAGTCATCATCTAGCCTAAAATCTATGGACACCCAATAATCACCATCATAGGGTATATCAAATTCATATTGGCTATTATCATTTGTTGCCAAATAAAGATACATGTTGTCTGCAGAATAATGGCCGACATTTCCAGCTTTTAATTGCATATATAGCAATGGCTCACCATTAGCAGTTTGTAAATCCTCTGAGCTACAGTTTTGTAATAGGTAAGAGCGGACTTTACCCCCGGAGGCATAATAATAATCGGTACCTTTAAGATCTATGCCCGTGGCAAAAGAGATTTTGTCATCACTAAGAGTGATTTGTTCACAAGCGCTGGCTGTGGGATCATTCGCCGACAAAAAATTAGGATCTGCACCGCCAGAAGCAAATAAATTATATAGCACCTCTATGTCTTTCTCTGTACTCAAGTCACCTAGGGGCGTTTCTGCTTTAATGTGAATAAACCCTTCTTCGGTAGCATAAAAATCACCAGAATATTTATTCAACTGCACATTGTTTTCAATATCTGGCATTGCTTCTAATGTGTCATCTTCAGGCTCAGATGCATACCAATATAAAGGCTTTGTATAAGGAAAGCTAACACCCGAAGCGGTCGCAAAAGTTGCAGATAGAGTTTGATCTACCTCCATCAACAATATTTCATTTTCTATTGATAAACTCTTAGGTGTTTTGTCAATACAAGTTAAGTATCCTAAATAAGGTTCAGACACTCCATCAATACCCGAACTCACATAATCAAAATAACTGTAGCCATTTTCCGGATCAACCTTCATAACCCACACTTGATTTGGGTCATCTGTATTAAAGTCGCTGGTAAAATACGCTCTTGCTATCGGCCAACCTGAAGCCATCTCATGTTCATTACCATCGCCCTCTAGAAATGGGTTTTGTTCTTGAGTTATAAAATTGCTCAGTTGTTCATAAGTCGGCAACGAACCACCACGCGCCTTACATATACTATTTGCCGCATCCCACGTGTAGGTTGGTACATTGCTATAGCCATTACCATTAGGAGCACTCGCTTCTGCAGCAATGCCTGCGACATCATAGCTAGCAATGGTTGCCGCTTCTAGGCTGAGCGGAGCTGCAAACACATCTCCGGTTGAATCAACAATCACATCTGGCCATGTGCCCTGTACATGGAACTCTACAATACCTGACGCATATCCGCCTTTATGATCGCTGACAGTGTAAGTGACATAATAATTACCAGCACGTGATGCAGTAAAAGTGAAGCTTTTGTTATCCATGTCAGCTTTATCTACAAAACCGACATCAGCATTAAATACTTGTAAGTTGATCAGTTGTAATTGATCTTCTGAATCCTCGTCAGAAATTAAGCTTCCTTGAATATCTTGAGCTAAGTAGACTTGCTCTAGATCAACCGTCACTTCTTCCTGCTCTTTAATCGCGGTATAAGATTGGCCAAGCGCTAAGTCTTCGTTTACAACATAAGTCCAATCATTCGCTTCTGGAGCTTGGTTATACGTATCCGTTGAAACCGCAACATCAATATTGCCCATTCGAACGAAATCGTCCTCATCGTAATAGCTGTAGAAAATACGAGTAATCCCCGCATCCAATTCGCTACTGCCTGCTGTGTAAGTAATGCTGTTTGCATTCACATCAACATCAGAAACCACTCCAGCACCCAAGACCGTTGTGCTTGTAGATAAGGTCATTTTATCAACCCCATTGGTAGCGGTTGGCGGAGTTAGTTGAATAGTGATTGATTCGCCAACCTGAGCGACAGCACTTAAGGTTGGTAAATTATTGTTCGAAACTAATGGCGCATCAGACCCAGAAATAGCAACTTGTGCGTAAGCGTGTGCCGAAGTAGAAGCATCAACATCTTCTACCTCATATTCATAAATACAAACCCCTGCTGCTTGCCCATTAACGGTAAAGTTCATATTGCCCACAGTATAATTATTACATTGTGAATCTTCTGTAACTGGGGTAACTGAAGCGAGTACAGCAGGAGAGTTATCACTCGTCATAACGGAAGATTTTAGATTCACAACAGCAGGCTCTTCTACATACACGGCCGTCGATACATCGAGAGCCGATATTGCTACTGTGGGGGTCGGTTTGTTCTCTGTTGGACTATTTGAGGTAGATTCGTTAGAGCTTCCTTCTCCGCATCCTACCATTAACAACAAAGTGAAGGCAGTAAAGGTATAGTTAAATAATTTCATTTCTATCTCATCACACAGTTAAACCGCATTGCGGCTTCCTCTCCAATTAGGTTGCTTTTATAACTCAAATACAAAAGAAGGAAGAAGGAGATTAATCAGATTAATATAACAGCACCAAAACCCAAAATTAAAAAAAATTAAAAAAGAAAAACCCAACAAAAACAGAAACTTACAGCCAAAAAAAGAACCAAAATTAATACACATTAACAATACATTAGCCCGAACGAAGCTTGCTTCCAATAAGATAAGAGCTGACAGTGAATCCGTCTCTAATTTTAGTAGGCTACTACAACACTATCTCCTCTCACCACATAAGAGAAACGGCCCAAGTTATGGACCGTTTAAATCAGATGAAGGCTTGCCACGTAGCTCGTTAAATTATAGAGGTTGTAAATGGCAGGATTGAAAAGCTAAACAAGTAACTATTCACATTTTCTAGGAAGCTTGATTGAGTCACCTGGATATACTAAACTCCAGTCTTTATCCCCACCGTTAAGTTCGATAAATTTGTTATAAGAAACGTTTTCTTTAATCAAAATTTTTCTTATCCATTCGTCTGGCTGAATAACATACTCATAAGGTTCACTGGCACTGCATTTATCTACTCGAACTTCCTTGATGACTTCTTTTTCCTTTACAACTTCTTTAACAATAATTTCAGGTTCAGGTTGAACATAAGGCTCATATTCCTCTTCGACTTCTTCGACTATTGGATTAAAGAAGTAAGATAGCCCTAACTGGAATTGCCCTATTGAGTTGTCCCAAGAATCATTACCCTGATAAAATTTATAGCCACCGTTTAAACGAACACTTGAATTTAACGAGATAGATAGTCCTACTTTACCAGCCAAACTATAAGCGTCATCAAAATAACTTGCCCCCACTCCCAAATAAAGGTCAACATAATCAGAAATTGGGATGTCTGCAGTGCTCATAATTTCAGAGTATGAGAGATCATCTCCATCTAATAGGTTTTGGACAACACCGTGTGATGCCTCCAAGGCAAAAGTGTCAGTAAAAAAGTAACCTATCGTGCCCTCTGCACCGTAGCCAGTTAAAGTGGTAATTTTTTCATTAGTGTTCGATAACTTGCCTTCGGTAATGGCAGAGTTTCCAGTAAAGCCGACGTATAAGCCTTCGTATTCTTGCGCTTGTAGTGTAGAAGACACTAATAGTAAGCTACCAATAAGTGTTGTTTTACCTAGTCTTAGGTTCATAAATTTTCCTTAAATATAACTACAATATCCCCGCTATAAGCGCCACTTTCTATATCTTCGGCGCTGATGTTGTCGTATCCAACATCGAATGAAAATAAAATTTCATTGCTAGAGGCTCCTGTATCAACCACTGTGTCAGATACTAGCCGTTCGCCGTTTTGCGCAATTTCAACATCGTTACAGAGATCACAAGTGATGTTTAGTGGGATGGATACGTCAAATTGTGAATGTGTTAACTCAAATGTCTCTTGTGGAAATTCGACACTTAACCCATTAGAAAATGACCCTAATGCCGTCACATCGAACCGTGTTGTACCAGAAACTGTTCTTTCTGTGGTGTTATATTCTGGTTCAATAAATCCATCCCCATCGATCTCTACATCACTCAAGAAGCTACTGATGTAGTTAATACCAATAGAGAACGACATACTAAATAATCGGTAAGTTTGTACACCACTGCCCGTTTTGTAGTAATACCCCATTGGCAGAGTAATGGAACCACTATAGTTGCCTGAATCTGCATCAGCGAAAGCTTCAACAAACGCAGTATCATCGATAGAAACTATAGGCCGAACAAAATAAAACGGCGTAAAGTTACCATTTTGCACTAAGGAATAAGGATACACACATTGGTTAGTGGTGCTATCAGCTAAACTGATCACTGAACCATAATTTTGATATTGAGAACAACTTGTTGCCGCAATGTTATTTTCTGCTGATTCAGTCGGAATCTCATTACCACCAATATTGTAACTTAGCCCTACCACCTTTATAGGTACCGTCACTTCACCAGAGGTTCCATTTAATGTCATTTGTTCTGGAAGCGCAGAAGTGAAAGTGCCCGGTACCCATTCAACCGTCGTTGGCATGTTGGCAATCGGCTGCCAAGTGGATAAAGTCAAAAACTCTCCTTCAGGCATTGCATTGGCCCATTGAAGATCACCACCAGTGATTTTGCCATTAAGTGTGTTTGCTTGAGCAATAAAGGCAGGAAAAGCCAAAAGCCCAAATAACTTTATCCACAATTTCATATTAGCGCCCTACTTCGATTGTCTTTCTGTATGAATCGTCATAATTCACTACGCGTACTTTCAACGTGTTTTTACGCAGTTTCTCTGGTATATCAAATGTTCGAGTACGACCTGCTAAAGAGGTAAAACTTGCTTGGCATTGTGTTTTTACCTCATCCGTACAACCATCGATTGCAAAACGAATAAAACTATTACCAGTGTTCTCAACAAGAATTCGATCACCAAGATTTTTCATCTCGTAACTAATTTTTGGCTCTGGTGCAGGGATAATAAACAGCGGTGCATAACCAAAGTTGATGTTTACTGATGTCTCTTTTTCTTCTGGGTTATATGGTACCGGAGAGAAGATAATCTGATAAACTCTATCCTGCTCTGTCTTACAGTCATTACCACATAAATCACGTACACCGACTTGTTTTACTTTGTCCGATTCCAAAATAACTTTAGGGTGTGTTAACGTAATATCCCAATCATCTAAATTACTTTCTGTGTATGGAATACGCTTGAGCTTACCGTCTTCTGTAGTTTCTAGCTTTGTTATTTCACCAGAGATAAATGAGGTTTCCGCTAACTCATTTGTTAACGTGTAAACACCATTCCCTTGCTCATCCGCAATCAATAACATTGTATCAATCTTCAACGCTAAGCTTGGGGTTGAATAAGCCAGACATAAAGCTGGGGTTAAGTATTTAATTTTGTTCAGTTTCATCATCATTACCTATTACTCATTAACTGCAAATGATTCATCTTTTTGTCGAAGATCAATTGCGAATTTCGAAGCATCTTCAATTTGTTCGAACACAGCTTCAGAAATATTTATTTCGCTGTCTAACTCCAAGTACAACAGTGTATTTCGACCTAACTGCTTTTCATTTAGTTGAGCTTTGCCATTTAGTGCAATTAACATGTTGTTCTTAATGTTATCCATCACTAAAGGTTCATTAAACAGACCGACAATAATGATCTTCTTTCCATCTTTAGATACTTCTGTGTCAGCCAATTGCGTGCCAGGTTCCAAGTTTGGAAGGCAATAGTTCATACCTAAATTAAAGGCTGACGCATCAATAATACTTGGTACGAAACAACGCTGTCCGGCAGCACTCAAATCAAACGATTTACCTTCTTCAACCGAGATTTTGTATATCCCTTTTTGAATTTCACTAACATCAACACAAGCATCACCGTTACATTCCAACTCTTCTATTCGTTTATCGTCAAAGTTTTTAAAGCCAGAAATAAAAGTCACTACTTTCGTCAAGTTTGTATTCAATTTCATCACCGTTCCCGGGTAGCTATAACCACCAACTGATGATGAGCCTGAGTTCGCAATATCCACACTATCGGTATCAAGCATAACTTCGTAGTTTTGGTACTTTTTCAGGGCGAGCAATTCTGTATCTTTATAGATAATTTTCTTGCTGCCAACGCTACCGTTCGCTTTTACTACCGCTAACCCTCGGCTTGAGTTCTCTCGTTCAAACTTAATATTGTTGTCTGAGTCGATAACTGCGTACGATTTTTGGTTATATCTTGTACCGTACACTTCACCTTGCGACACAACTTGTGTGCTATCGAATGTTAGGTTGTAATTTCGCTTTCCTGATGTATCCGCATACAAATACCCAGAAGTACTGTAAGCATCTTCATTAGCCTGTGCTGATAAACTAGCCGATGAATAATTCGGATTCGCATCTGAGTCCTGATACGTATTGCCCACAGTTGCATAAAGTGATTTGTTACGTTGCTTCGTAAGCAGATCGTTAGACTCTAAGTAGTTACTAAACTGAGAGACTCCTTGCTGACTCATACCGATGGAAGTTCGGCTATTAAGTAGTTCGCTTAATGGAACTCGCCAAACAAGGTTTACACTCACCTCTTCACCATCATCAAAGTTGTAATCAACCGACAAATCAAAGTTTGAGCTAAACTTACCAGGGAAACTTAATCCCATAGTTAAGTACGTGGAATCGTAACCGCTGTAGACAAGATCATTTACCGATTCGCTCGCATTTTTGTTCAAGCTGGCATAGGCATAACCCACGTTATCAATGACAGTACTGTAGGTCAGGTTGTATCTTTCGTAATCGTCAATGTCGTACAAAAATGTTGCAAGATGCGAATCTAGATCAGCCCGAAATACTTCCATATCGAATGAAATATTCCCGTACCCCGCAAACAACTCATATTTTTTCGCGTCACCATCGAACTTTTGAATCAAACCTTGGAAGTTAAAATCGTCATAGAAAAATTTGCTACCAATTGAATACGAGTGGCCTTCAGCTGATCCTGTTAAGCCCGCCCCCAAGCTCCAGTTACTGTTCACACGGTAGTTAAACAATGCACGTCCAAAACCACTGCCATCAACATCCTCCATGATGCTCTCTTGAATAGGGTTGCTATATTCGACATCACTGTCCTGTACCAGAGTACCAGCTGTTAAGTGGTAATCGACACCTTTTACGCGCAATGTATCGTCATTACTATTGAAAACTGAGCGTGTTTCTTTTGAGACAACTTCACCTGCGACCTTAATTTCTAATTCAATATTATATCGGCCACGAGGCAAGTCATCCTGCGTAATAAATCCTTGACCTTCTTTCACTTGACGCTGAAATAATATTTTTTCGTCACGGTAAACTGTTAATATTGCATCTCTTGGTGCAAAGAAAAATATTTTTTGTAATGTTTTTGCTCCACCGATAATCGCATCCGTTGATGTGCCGTACTCAAGTGAAAGCTCATTATTATTTGCGCTGCCAAGCAAATAGTCTGTAGTGTTAAATGTCTGGTTTTGGCTTTCATAGCCTAAACGAAATTTCTTTTCGTCAACATCGATAGAGTATTTTGCTTTATCTACATCAAAATCATCGTCGTTTGACTGATACAAAAGTTCACTTTCAAAATAGCCATACTTAAAGCCGATGGTTGTATCATCATAAAAACTCAAATCAGGATTATTAGTGTCACTACCCCCCAAATAGGCAGTTGTATGGTTAATAATACCACCATGTTCATTTGATACTGGCGCATACCTTACGTCATCTGCGGCATATTCTTTTTCTATAAACTCTTCGTTGACCCAGAAGTACAAAGTATTTGTATAATAATCGTAGTAGAACTCAAACTCTGTCGGAAAAACAATACACTCATCTGCACGACCATTACATTGTTCAGTATTGACGGTACCTTGCTGTAAAGTAACAAGTACATTTTCTATAATATTCTTATCAATATTATTGCTTTCTAAAGCTAAACGTATCTTATCGAGTTCAGATTGTTCAGTAACACGAACAAGATCGTAACTTGCCATCGCCTTTACAGGGTACGAGAAGCCATCACTCATCTTGAATTGGACAACTTGTTTATCCAATTGAAATAGATCCTCAAACCCTTCTGGCACACTAGATGCCATTGATATAAAAGGGAAAAAAGCTAATAAAACAAATGATTTATTCATATCGTTAACTCTATACTGATATTCACCTGACCAGCACAGCGCGTAGCACTAGTTGGTACTTTCGGAAAAGCAAAATTTGCATCTAATTTGGCCCCTTTTAAACCGTTGTCATCAATTAAGTTAAAATTAAAGTCAACAGGCTCGCCAATTTCCATAGCGTTATTTTCAATATTGAACGTAATCATGTCGTCTGTGCTTTCAATTATTTCGTCATTCGCCTTTGTACAAATGAATTGGTTTGAATCCAAGATCAATGAAAATAACAAATCTGGCTCAGTCTCTGGTATATCTGTTTCGATCTCTATAGTCGACGACTCTTGTCTGAATGTATTTTCTTGAGTTAAGTACTCCAAGGTAAGTTGATCAGGAACGAACTCGAATCGCGTTATTTCATTCGAGAAAAATGCGTTTTTGTCCAACTCTGTATATACAGGTAACACCTTGGTTATTGGGTCTGAAAAAGCAGCAGAGTGAAAGGTCGCTAGCAAGAGCAAAACGATTAACCGCATTAATCCTCCAAAGAAGAATTTGCAAGGAAGGCAGGCCTTCCTTGCAAATTATCAACTATCTTGTTAAAACAAATTAAAGACCAGAAAGGCCTGCCGTCATAGATACTGATACATGCGCCATGCCCTCAACGGCAATGTCGGTAATTGGTGACGTATTTTCAAGCTCTAGATTGATAGTCCCTACTTGTTGCTCAGTCGCAGTTACCACCCCATTTGTGTAAGTAGCAAGTTCATTACCAGTGAATGCATCACTAATGGTGATCTCTGAGGTTTTAGTAGTGTAACCTCCAATTTGATAAGCCACATCTGTGATTGTCCAGATAGCACTGTCGTTGATTTCCCCGATCTCTTCTTCTAACGCATTATCGATATCTTCTGGAGTGTAATCACGCGCCTCTAAAATAACGCGGTCTGCTGTAGTAAACTTACCATCGCTTTCAACATCTAGGGTACCGCGAGCAGGGTCAACACGAAGATCGCGCCCTCCCTCACCTGTGATTATCATGTTTTCACCTGGCATGTTTGATTCAATCAAACCAGAAAAAATGACCGTGGTGTTTGCATCTTCTGCGACATCGCTTTCAGCCGAGATTGCCGGCATCGAGATAAATGCACAAGCTAAGCTCGCTAAAACTGTTTTCTTAAACATTGTAATAACCCACTTCATGTATAATTAAATAGCTAACAACCACTATTAGCTCTAAATTTATTGATGGTCTAACGGTTAGGGGCTCCCTAAGCTTTGGTTTATAAAACATCAAAAACCAGTGACTTGTTTATGTGGGAACCTAGTCAATCCGAGACTCAAAAATTATTAACAATAATGCGATTACAAACCAATGAATAAAGATTAATTGAAATTTAAAACCATTAGGTAAGTGAAATAAACGTCTTTATGTAAAGCAGCGGCTGTTCAACACCAACGTTAAAGCCGCCATAGAAGCGTAAAGTAAACCGCTTAACTGCAGACTAATGATAGTAATGACCTTTGATTGTATAGATCTTTTCATCCGCAGGGTTTTTTATATCTATTTCGTAAATATCGTTGTCGCTGTCTAGAGCTTTACCGACTGAGAAATAGACGCGCTCTTCAGCGTATACCTTGATCTCTTCTTTGAAGCTTGCTTTGTTTCTTTCGTCGAATTCTTTGATTAGGTAATCTTTATTGGTTGAAAACAGGTAAAAATTACCAAAAAGCTTCGCGTATATCCCTTCACTGGTCATAACCGAACCGTTGTCGAAATAGATATACAACTTGAATTTCATATCAGCTAGTTGAGCAACGACTTGTCGACCGGGGTTAGGTAAACGAGTATCAATGTGGACGTCATCGCCAATTGCAGACAAAAAGGGAAGAGCTAAAATAGCGACAGAAATAAGAATGTGTTTAATCATGTTCAATTACCAGAAAAATGGACCACCGTATAAAAAAACAAAAAAAATCGCTGTAGATGCATACAAAGCGATCACCTTTCGCTTTCTATTCAGTGTCCTAACTTTTCCAAACAAGGGTTTATTCTTTGTTATTTCATTAGAAATACGTTTATCAATGTTCTCGTCATCTGCCGGAGAGTCACCATTTAGAAGCTCATTGGAAGTCACACTTAACGAGTCTTGAGTTGAATCATTTGTATAATGACTACCATTGTCACCTTTGTTGGTGTGTTTATCGCAGATGACAACGTCACTATCAAAGTCAGCACGATTCTTGTGATCCTGCGATAACTTATCCACGGTCTGTTCACGAGGTTCTTTAGAAACTCCCCCCTCATCTGGCACTTCACTGTTCTTTTTCTGGCTTTGTAAAAATGCCGATTCGGACTCAACGTCTAAAATCAACGTTGACTCAGACACAAGTTTATAACCTTGACCGGGTACCGTTTTAATTTCTAACTCGACGCCCGCTTCAGAAAGCTTCTTGCGCAATTTCATCATTGCAACATTTAAAGACGTTTCCGACACGACTCTTCCGGGCCAACAAATTTCAAACAGAGTTTTACGTTCAACGAGCTTAAATTGCTCTTGAAAAAAAACGCCCAGTAAGACCGCCTCTTTGTGCACGAGATCAATTTCATTAACGAGATTCGAATGCTCATAGATGCATAGTTTCTCGGGCAAAACATAAAGAACGACAGCCTGCTCTACACTTGTTATTTTCAACTCAGAACTCAAAGTCTTTACCTATCTTCGCTACTAAACTCAACCTCGTAACTATAACGCCAATTAAAAAAAATTGGTTCAGAAACTCTTACAACGGCAGAAATAGAGGAAAATTCCTACAGCGACAGTTAATTCTGTTAGCACACCATTAGAGACTCCCATTCCACGAGTCTTATTTGCTCAAATGAAACTGTCAGTACTTTCGTCCATTCTGGCTTGTAATAAAACGCAGCTTCTCTCATAACAAAAGTTGACATGTTCACAAATCAAACAAACAACGCATCAAACATGTGACCCTAAGTCGCATTTCTCCGCATTAATATTTATTAATTAGATTAATTAATCTAATTTAACGACTTGATAGAAGGATTCGAAGGATTGAATTTATGAAGTTGATTAGAATTGTCGTGTTGGCTTGTCTTTTTTGCGTTGTTTTTTCTGCGAATGCACAACAAGTCATCTTCTCGGGAAAAGTGAAGTCACCCGTGCCAATTCTTAACCACTTTGAGATTGCAGAGCAATGGATAACCGTTAAGCAGAACCCTCGCGAAATTGTGCACCGTATAAAAGGTGGTAACTCCACATTTGAAGTACTGACTTCTGCTCAATACAAAAGCAAAGCTATTGGGTTTTCTTTATGAAAACGTAGGAACGAAAGCTTGAAGCACTCAATAAACATCGAAGCGGACCTTTTGCCCCTTATCCACAAAGTAGCGACGTAATACATTTAATTGATTTTTCATGCTTGCATTAGCTATCTGACGTAACTCTACTTTAATGACCAATGGCAGTTGATCTAACTGGACAGGACGCCAAAGACACTGAGTCAAACTCAACCTGTCGCAATTTTGCAGAATAATATCCGCCTCGCTCATGTAATCATTCTCATAAATTAAATTGGCCACATTTATATAATAGGCAATAGGCTTCCCATTTTTATGCAACTTAAAAGCACGGTAATAATCCTTCACGATGCAAGATTTCTTACATTGTCGACATGATTGCGCAACACGAGTTCCATAATGCAATCGTCGCACTATGCTGGGCATAATTTGTATCGTGGTTGGATGTAAGTTGTTCATTGACATAAAAAGGCACTATTGGGGTTCAATAGCGCCTTTTTAACAAAGATTGGGCTTAAGTGATGTTATTTGTGCTTTATTTAACAATTTGTGATGACTATCGCCACCTTATTCCCCAAAACACAACGATTAAAATCAAAGCAACTAGAGGAATGTATGCGTACAATGGCATTGGCTTGTTTACTCTTTATGTTGAAGAATCAATTTTGTACTTGCCTAGATAACAGGAGGTCACGTGTTTTTTTGAAGTAAAACCATGTTACTCTGTTAACTTCTACCAATTTCTATATCACTGAAGAGGGTCTAATTAGCTAGCGGCCCCTCTCCTATTGACTAGTATCGGTTCGCGTATTTCCCAAAGTAGGTAATGTTTTCTGACATTATTTGCACTACTTGAATTTTCAATATGGATATTCGATATAGGTAAACAGCCATCATAAACTTGACTTACTAAAGACTCTAAAAAACAACATCTCGATTTCTTCGCTGGAGAACGAAGCTGAAGAGACTTTAGCAGTTAAGGTATTTTACTGTCATAATTTATATAAGATTTTATTAAAATCGATTAATCGTCGTGTTGACTAGAAAAACTCTCATAAAAAAACTAAGTTTTCGCAATTAACTCAACGATATTTTTGACCGCTAACTTGCTCATAATTCGTTTCTTATACGTACTTATCGTTTTCTCGCTGAGCATTAGCTTTTTTGATATTTCTTTGTTTTTTAATCCTTTTTTTAAATAACTGAGCACCGTTAGCTCACGCTGTGAAAGCGCCTTATCTTCGTTATGCACACTAATAAATTCTCGGAATGCGTTAAAGCCAGATAAAATACTAACAACCGCTTGGTCGAAGGAAGTCAAAGGTTCAAAACGAGAAATATATCCGTTAGCCCCAACCTCTAATGCAGTCTTGGCATGCTGTTCATTATCACTTGCAGCGTAAAATAGAACCTTTGTTTTGTAGTCATGACATTTGATTCGGTTGACTAATTCAAAGTTACAGCCATCGCTCGCTTCCAAGTCGACAATAAGTAGGTGTACATCGTTATTTCGAATGTATTTCAGTGCTGTTGAAACTTTTTCTAGCGTAATTACTCGACTATTAGTCAATACTTGCTTTACTCGCAAGCTAATAGCTTCTGCAACCAAAGGCTGTGGCTCGATAATAACAACGTTCAAACTTAAAAGACTTTGCATAACTTTCCCCAAAAGACTCAGAACCAATGAGGGAATTTTCCTACATAACAAATAATTTACTAGTTAAGTATTACTTTCCATTTTGGAAAGTATGGCTTAAGCTTTTGCTAATTAAAAGGATTTGCTAATAGATTTTTTTACACTTGGAGAGCGAGTTACATGCATCATAAAGTCGATTTGAACCTACTAAGGCCTTTTGTAATCTTAGCGAAAGCTTCTTCACTGAAAAAAGCGGCTGAAGTGTTAGGTGTTTCGGAGAGCGCGGTCAGTAAAAAAATCAACAAGCTCTCCTCTCAACTCGGACAACCATTATTCGAACGCACCGGGTATGGTCTAAAACAAACGACTTATGCTGCCCATATACTACCCACGGTGTCTGAGCTTCTCGACCGGATGGATATGGCATTAGCCCCAGAGACATTCCAATCTATCAATTACTCTGGAAGCGTAGTTATCGCTCTAAATTCTCCGTTGATGGAGGCACACGGAGCGACCATTTTGTCGACGCTAGAAAAAGCATTTCCCCTTGCTCAATTCAGCCTCGTGACTTGGAATCATTCAACAGCGGAAAGGATCATCGATGGTTCAATTACGATTGGCGTTAACCTGTGGCACAACAATTTTGATAGCAATATCCATCAAACAAAACTTCACGAGTGTAACGTCGGACTTATCAATTCAAAGCCAGATTTGTCGTTGGATGAGTTGCTTAATACACCCTTTATTCATGTTCAGGTTGCAAGTTGGAACGACAACAAGGCACCGATACTCGACGCAATAATGAAATTACCATCGGCGCCTAACAATATCCATTTGAAGTACCACACTGACGACTTGTCACTTTGCTGGAAGTTAGCAAGCAGTCAAGATCTAACCTTTATATTACCGGATTGCTGCGTGCACCCTGACTTCTATTTCTACTCGCTAAGTAATGTGGTGGATCTAAAACCTTCCATGGCGGCTTATATCAAAATAACTAATAGAACTACACCATTTCACAAAATTCTTATTCAAGAGCTACAGACATTTTTCTCTGACAATTTCAATATGCTTGATTGTAACCATAAATAAAGGTATAGCTGTTTAATATTTATTTAATACAGAATCTCTTAAGCCCATCAGTTCGACGATAGACTTGACTTTAAATTTGTCTAAAATGCGCGTTTTGTAAGTACTGATCGTTTTTTGGCTAAGAAACATCAGTTCGGCAATTTCCTTATTACTTTTTCCTTCTGTAAGATACTGAAAAACAATGGCTTCTCGGTTAGACAGTTTGACATCTGTCCCCCTATCCGTCGGATCTACTTGGCTAACAAATTTAAAGAAATGATAGCCGCTAATCACCGCTTCAACAGCGTCTAGAATCAAGCCCATACGGTCAGATTTACATACATAACCGTCAGCCCCTATATTAAAAGCCGTTTCTGAGTAAAAACGAGCATTATTAGCGGAAACGTACAGCACTTTTCCTTTATAGCCATAGATTCTTGCACGCTTGAGAAACTCAAAACCATCGCTAGTCTCTAAGTTTACATCAAGTATTAACAGATCAACTTGATTACTCTTCAGATAAGTATGAGCTTCTGTGGTATCACATGCACTTTCAACAACAGAAAACAGTTCGCTCTTCTTTAACAAGCTTTCGATCGCAGCACATATTAAGGGATGATCATCAACGACAAAACATCTTAATTGATTGGTGTTTTTCATAACTAACTATTATTTAAATGTTGAACGAAATCTTGGATTGGCATTGGCTTTCCAAACAAATAGCCTTGGCATATATCAACACCTGATTTTTTCAAAAAGTCCATCGTTTCAATATCTTCGACACCTTCGGCGACAGTTTTTGCATTTAGGCTTTCGGACAGTTGAATTGTTGTTAATATGATGTTCTTACAACGTTCATCAACTAAGCAATTTTTAACAAATTGAAGGTCTATCTTTAGCTCATTAAATGGCAAGCTTGCCAACTTAAGCAGCGAAGAATGGCCAGTTCCGAAATCATCGATAGATAGTTGAACTCCTTGAAGGCGCAATCTCGCGAAGTTTTCAAGCATATAGGGGGATTGTTTAAACTCACTTGTCTCTACAATCTCTATAGTCAATTGATTTGCAGGAACTCTATATTCATGACACTTATCCAAAACTCCAATTGAGAAGTCTCTTTTGTCAAAACTTAAATGACTTGCATTAACAGAGATATTTGTGCTTATGTCGTATTTTTTGATATCACTTAGCGCCTGCCTTAACACGTTGTCAAAGACTTCATCTGCCATTATTGGCGTTTCCATAAAGTGCATAAAATCAAACGGTGTCAATATTCCAAACCTTGGGTGATTCCATCTCACCAAGACTTCACAGCCTATCACTTTATTCTGCTTTACATCGAGTTTAGGTTGATAAAAATTTATTAATTCACCATTTTTAACTCCGCGAGAAAAATCTGACATGGTTAGTTTTTTTCTTACCCCCCTAGAACTTGTGTTTAGATCAGAATTGAAAAGGTGATTAAGCACTTTGACTAATTGCTCAGCCCCTAAAGGCTTACAAAAATAAGTAATAAAACCAAAATTAAAAGCATTACACATGGTTGAAGCTAGGCTAATAACTTGCTCATCCTTACCACTCAAGATACATACGCCTCCGATGTAGTTTTGTTCGTGGAGGTAACGTAAGAAAGATAATCCATCGTATGATGGCATTTCTAAATCACAAAAAATCAAGTCAAACTGATCTGACTCAAAACTTTTTTGCGCCTCACGCCCATCTTTGGCAACTTCAACGCTCTCAACCCCCAAAGCCAATAGCTTGCTCTTTAGTGCAAACAACTCTATCGGTTGATCATCGACCAGTAACACCTTTTTAGTTTTCATTTTTTCGCAACCATTTTCTAACTAATTCAAGTTCGTACTCCATTGCATGCGTTAGTTCTGTTATTAATTGAACATGCTGTTGCTGATCATCACTTGATAATGATTCAACATCCTTAGCTGCTCGAAGTATATTTTCAGCGCCGACAACTGCAGCCCCACCTTTCACCCTATGGGCAATAGACTTAGCCCTAATTAGGTCTGTATTAGAAGTTTCAATCGTCGCACTCAACTTGCTTAAATCACTCTCTATGGAATCAATAAATACCTTTGCCATGAAAACTTGCTCGCTATTATCTATGTTTAGCAACCAACCCGGCCCATCACTCAACTCACCTTTTAGAGCTTTACCTCTTTTCTCTGAATTAGATGTCATATTCGACTCAAGATGTTTACTCACAATACGAGTCAGCATGTCCAAGCCATAGGGTTTAAACAATAAGTCATCAAACAGTGCGTCATTTTGTTGCATTTCCGAGCGAGCATCTGCTGCTGTGCAACCGATAATCGCCTTGCTGTCGAAAACCGAAATTTCGTTTCTTATTGTTCGTGCCAATTCAAAACCATCGACAAAAGGCATGTGGCAATCGGTGATCAATAAGTCAAAATCTGACGCTCTTTCTCTTATTGCTTCTAACGCTGCTCTACCATCATTGACAATTTCTGCACTGATCCCGAGTTCTCGTAACTGCTTTTCAATCAAAAGTCGGTTGATGGGGTTGTCTTCCGCAACTAACACATGCCCTTTCATTTTTCTGGTTTCCGTCCCACCTAACTGTTTTGCACCTTCGCGATGGCTAAGCAAGGCATCAAAAATCAAATCTGGATAAATCGGATTAGAGCTAACTTCAATAACCTCACCTGTTCGGTGAACAAAATCTTGCACCGAAGGACAAAGAACAATCGCTTTACTCTCTACAGCTGAAGCTTTCGTGGCATACTTGCGGTCATAAATCACAATCAAAGGCTCTTCGCTTTCTATTTGTTCGCCACTCACCCACGAACGCACCAGGCGGTTATCCCCAACATATTTGACATTTTGTAGCGGAAGCATTTCTTTACGCCCTTGGTCCTTTTCTACCGGAAACCAAAAGCTTACCTTTGTTCCCAAGCCAAGAGCAGAATGAATCGTCAGCTCCCCATTCATCATTTCAACGAGCTTTTTGACTATCGTTAAGCCTAACCCAGTGCCACCGAATCGCCTTGCAGTACTGGAGTCGGCCTGAACAAACGGATCGAAAACTTTTTGTCTCTGTTCTTCAGTCATCCCCTCCCCAGTATCAGTGACAGATACTTCCAGTTTTTCAGCCTGTAGTTCAATCGATACGCGAATACTTCCTTTAGCGGTAAACTTAATTGCATTCGATAGCAAGTTGTTCATTATTTGTGATAGGCGCAAACTATCAACAAAATACTCACAGCAGTCAGAAAACTCCCAGTCAATATCAAAATTTAACCCTTTATCTTTGGCTGCGATACTGTGATTACGTATTACTTTTCCAAGCTCTCTAAATATATTGGTTGGGTTAATATCGATCTGTAATTGTTCTGCCTCAAGTTTAGAGAAGTCGAGAATATCATTAACTAATAGATGCAGGTTTTGTGTCGATGACTCTATATTCTCAATAATCACTACTGACTCATCATCATTGGCTTTCAATTTAAGCATTTCCAGTAAACCCGACATGCCAGCAATTGGAGTCCTAAGTTCATGGCTCATACTCGCTAAAAAACGCTCGCGAGCGATCACAGACTCGTTCGCTTTCTGACTCGCATCTATAAGTTTCAGCTCTTGCTCACGCTGAGTTGTAATGTCATTAATGGCAGTTAACACCAATTGTTTATTGCTATTTTTGTGTGAGATTTTTTTTCTAAAGTAATGAACGGACGACATATCAAGATTGCAGTTATTAATATCAACAATCCGACTAACCGTTTCATCACATTCAAAAACTCGTTTAATCTCAGCAAAGTTTTCAACCAGTACATCGTCATCATCACTTTTCATTTTGCATTGTGAGCACTTTCCTAAACGAAATTCTTCGCAGTTCGTTAGAATAAGTTTTTGATCATGGTCATGGATGAAAACTTGAACAGGCAAACCATTTATAATGCTTTGTAAAAACTCTAGCTCCTTTTGAGTATGCTTGGCTTCGGTAGTCGAGAGCGTCACTTCCCCTTTCAAACGGATCCAAGCAAAACAAACTACCACCGCAAGCGATAACAAAACAATTAGGCCAATATAAGCAATAGTTTCAACACCTTGTTTATCATAACCATAATTGACATTAAACATGGTGTAGTTGCGCTTAAGTTTGTTGAGTTCAAATTCATCAAAGGTAGCTAAAGTACTGTTTAAAACACGTAAAAGCATTGGGTCGTCACTAGAAACACCCATCGAAATATTAATAGTTCGGTAAATTTTATTATTTATTTTGAATCGTTCATCAACTTGCTGTGCTATGATCAAGTCAACCAAGTGCTCGCTCACAAAAGCACGACCAATTTCATGATTATCAAGAGCTTCCACAACATCATTGAAATCAAAATAATAACTGGCATTTGGGCCAAAACTGGACTCATTTAAAGAGTCCATGTACTTCTTTTCATGCTCATCGGCTAGCAATACACCGACCTTCTCTTTGCTCACATCATCAGAGTCCTTCAACTCCATCGCGAGATACTTTAATCGAATATATGGCTTACTAAGTTGAATTAAGTTGATATCTTTCGTTTCGTTTACAATTAGTGGCAAGAGATCAATACTACCTTCTTTGAGCATCTGCTCACTTGTCATGCCGTCCTTTCTTGGCACATATTCGAATTTTAAATTAGTTCGATCTTCAACTAACTCTATAATATCTTTAACGAAACCAGTGTAGTGACCGGAGCTTGTCTTATAGAACATCGGATAGATGTCGTCTTCGATGGTATACTTCAACGGCTTTAAAAATTTCTTTTCGTTCTTAAGGTAAACGCTAAGCTTGTCGGTCGCATGGTATGGACTTGGCGATGTAATGGGAAACTTGTTTTTTCCAGCCAGCTCGTTCGCGATAATTTTATTGATGATTGAAACAATTTGAGGGTTATCAGTTGCAGTAAAAGCAGCCACATCAAGAGGTTCGCTCCAAAAGGGGATAGTTAACTTATCCAATTGCACGTTACTGTCTTTCATATATTCAATTAACGAGACGTAGCTTTCATATATTGCATCTGCTTCGCCTTTATTTAACGTTTGAACTGCATTAAAAAACGAAGATTCTTTTTTTATTTTAGCAAAACCATTTTTCTCTAATATTGAACAGTACACCGTGCCCTCAACGCAAACCCAGTGTAAATTTGCTGGATCGCGGCGTGCCTTGTCCTTACTAACATAGCCTGCTGCAGCTGAACTCTGGAATAAAGGGGCTGTAAATACAAAGCGCCGACTTCTATCCAAGGTTGGTGTAAAACCCGCGGCTAAATCGACCTCTTTATTTTCAACGGCATCGTACACCGCGCTAACAGACTGATAATTGACGATATCAAGGTTAATGCCTAGCACATTAGCAATACCACGCATGTAATCTATGGTGATATCAAAAAACTCATCGTTTCGATCTACCGTTTCACGCTCATCATTGTTTTCTGACAACACCGCTACTTTCAAAACTTTTGTATTGCTCAGATACTGGACCTCCCCTTCGGTTAGTCCTTTCGTCTCCAGAGAAAGAGAAAATGAAGAGTAGAGTAATAGTAAGGTAGTGACTATGAGTTTTTTCATTCGGCAGTGCTGTTTCGAACATTGATAAGTCAAGGATATTTCAATTGAGATAAGAGTCAAAAAGCAGAATATTTCACAACTCAAGCAACTCGTTGTTTTGTAGGGAAAAATAAAGACAACTTAAAGCAAACCTACAGGTTAAATGGAAAATTCCTACAAACCAATAGGCTTCTGGTAGCTAAATGAGGGCTATTCATCACGAGCGCTTCTAGGTTTTTCAGGTCATACCTAAGTGTTATGCGGACAACAATAAAGAGCTACTATGTTTTTAAGCTCTAATATCCTGATTTCAGTGTTTCTATTGCTTTTAATAATTCACAAAAGCTGACACAGTCACTTGAGCTAGAAATTTCATAATCAATATCGTTGTTATTCACACCAACACTAACTCTCAAGCTTCTCACTCTAGGATCTAGCTGTATGTTTATACCATCCTTTATAAACCCAAACTTCGAGTTCATATAACCACACTCGTAGATATAGTCGACAATTAATCGAGACCAAAGGTCAAGGCGAGGTGCTTTGCTTTGCATATAACTATCCTAGTTAAGAACATATAAAAAAATAATATGTACTATCAGGCATAACATCACTTTAACCTAATTAATTAACGTTAACGTAAATGAATTTTGTTTGAGCGTTGTAGAAGAACAAAGATTTCAACCTTAATTTTCGCTCTATTTTGGGTGACAACACTTTGAACACCTTTGTCGAACACAAAAATCAAACAAAAAATTCAAGAGAAAACTAGTTTAGACCCCGGGCCCCTATAGAGTTACAGCCACCATCCAACCCTCAAATGTCGAGTTTGCAAGGGTCTGCAAACTTATGCAACCTGGTTAGTGACACTCTCCCCAAAATCCGCAATATGAATAAGTGTCAGCGCTGGCGTTTTTCCATATGAAGAAGAGATTTATTATGAGTGAAACTATACAAAGCAAACCACTTCCCTCCTTTATCGAGGAACGCCTAGATTTTTATATTCAAGATCTAATCGAACCGAATGAGAACAAAAAACACCTTGTTCTTGGTAAACGCCCACCGTGTAATGCCGTTGTCCTGCAAAGCAATGATTACCTTGCACTGTCTCATAACAAGGAGATTCAAAGTGCGCATCGTGATGCGATTTCCCAGCACGATGACAACGTCGTGATGTCCGCGATTTTCTTACAAGACGATGAATCGAAACCTGTATTTGAAACGCAACTAGCCAGTTTCGTTGGTATGCCTAGTTGTCTACTTTCTCAATCTGGTTGGGCTGCGAATCTCGGTTTATTGCAGACTATTTGTGCACCGAACATACCTGTGTACATTGATTTCTTTGCACATATGTCTTTGTGGGAAGGCGCACGTATTGCCGGAGCACAAATTCATCCGTTCATGCATAACAACACCAGTCACCTAAGAAAGCAGATTTCACGTCACGGTTCAGGGATCATTGTTGTGGATTCGGTTTACAGCACTATCGGGACCATCGCTCCTCTACGTGATATCTACGAAATAGCACAGGAGTTTGACTGCGGCCTGGTTGTAGATGAATCACACTCTTTAGGTACACACGGTCCACAAGGTGCGGGGATACTGCAGGGTCTTGGCTTAACTCATAAGGTAGATTTTATTACCGTTAGTCTTGCCAAGACATTTGCTTATCGTGCTGGCGCGATTTTAGGCCCAGAAAAACTGGCGAAGACGCTTCCGTTTGTGGCGTACCCTGCAATATTTAGTTCTACTGTATTACCGCAAGAGATCATTCGGCTAGAGAAAACACTGGACGTCATAAGAAAATCAGATGATAAGCGAGATATTCTGTTTGAAAGAGCCAAGTCTTTAGCCGTTGGTTTAAAACGCATTGGATTTACTATTCGCAGTGAATCACAAATTATCTCATTAGAATGCGGCAACGAGAGAAACACTGAGCGAGTCCGCGATTTTCTCGAAGAGCGAAATGTTTACGGCGCAGTGTTTTGCCGCCCTGCAACTGGAAGGAACAAAAACATCATCCGTTTTTCAGTCAATGCCGACATGACAGCTGCTGAAGTTGATCATGTACTCACTGTCTGCCAACAAGCATTCGCACACCCTGACTTAGAGTTTGTGTAAGTTAATGTGTAGATAAAACTAAAGAGCTCAACAGTTTTGCTGAGCTCTTTATTCGTGTTATTCGTTGTGAGCAACTCGCCTCAAGAAAACAAGTCGCGAATGATTAGATCCAGTTTGCGATTTTATCGAACAAGCGATTTTTATCCGCCGGTTTTACGATGAAGTCAGACATACCCGAAGACCCAATTTTGTCCAACGTGACAGGTGAACTATCCCCTGTATGTGCAATAATAGGTACCGACGCATAGTTTTTATCCGAGCTTCTAATTCGCCTAGACGCTTCTACACCATCCATAATTGGCATTTCGATATCCATCAGAATGAGATCAACATCTTCTTGCTCTAGTGTATCCAGAGCCTGCTGCCCGTCTTCTTTCTGAATCACTTCAAAGCCTTGCTTTTCAAGTAACATTGCCGTGAATTTACGCAAAGATTCATTATCATCCACGACCATAATTGTGCGCTTATTTGAATTATCTAACGTCACCGAGGCCGTTGGTGTCGATACATAGCTTGAATCATATAAGAGACGCTCAATAGTTGGTTTAGTATTCAATAACCAGGCTTGCGTTTCGATCCAAATAGGTTCATATGCAGCCTTGCGTGCTCTCTGAGTCGGATGATGCTCAAAAAGATAAACGATGCGTGCTTCAGTGAAAGACAAGAGAGATTCTAATCTATCCAATTGGTTTGCTCTTGGATCTAAGCTCTCAAGATCGATAAAAATCAGATCGAATTCGAACTCGTATTCTTTCTTTTTAAGTACTTGGTTGGCATCTAAAATCGTCGAGTCAAAGCCCATAAAACGGCTAATATCTGTTACTTTAGACACCAAGATATCTTGGCTAGTCACCGTTAGAATGGTTTTGAGTTTAGTCAGATCGTTTTTGATTTCAGTAACGGTATCAGATGTCGTTAGTGGGAAAGTTAACGTAAATTGAGACCACTCCCCTAACTGAGATTGACACTCAATGTTCCCCCCAAATGAACGCATGACTTTTTTACAAAACGGTAGGCCCAAACCATAACTTCCTGATTTGCCGGTGGTGTAAAAGTCTTGAAAGATATTGCGTAGAACATCATGAGCAATGCCAGCACCATTATCGGTTACAACAATTTGATTAAAGCGTTCTGAACTTATCATGGATACATATATGTGAAAATCTTCAGATTTACGGTGATGGAAGGCATTCTTGAAAAGGTTATACATAACGTATTTAAGTAACGTATCACTACCTAGAAACTCAAACTCACTTCCCGCATCCAGCGATATGGCAAATCGATCAGTGGCACGTTTATAACTGAAGCTTTCAATTGCCTGTTCAACGACCGAGTGAGCTGAATATTTTTTGAAGCTAGAACGAGAAACTCGATTTTCATCAATCGAAGTCAGCAATAAATCGATGGTTTCATTACCCGATTGGATAATATTCATTGCATCCTGACTCACTTCACGTAATAAGGTGACATCTTCTACACTCATGACGTACTGCTCTTTTCCTGCCTCTTTCATGTTGGGCAAGATCGACTGGATAACATCTATTGAAGTGCAAAGCCCACTCAACGGGTTACGCATTTCATGTGCAATCCCTGCCCCGAATGATTTTGCCAGCGAGACTTTTGCTTCATGTTCAACTTGGTTACGAAAATAGAACAAATTACCGAAGACGTAAATAAACAGAAAGATTGGCACATGAGTCCAATCCATGGTCAGGTCCAGATGGAACCCTTTTGCAACCCAAGCGAAGAATGTGGCCAAGCCTATCCCAGCAAAGGTTTGAGCAAACATGACCCTAGTAACATGAACCAGTAAAATGTGTAAGAAAATTGCAGACATAAACGACATAACCCATACATTGGACCAGTCATTCATCAGTAACATATAAAAAAAGAAAAACGGTAAGCACAGCGTTATCGTCACTTGGTAGTAAATAGGAACATAATCTCTCCAAGTCGATGATAAGCGGTTTCTAAAAATGATTCCGAAAAACAATAACGAACAAAACAATCTAAGGGGTAAATTTTCATAAGCCTGTGGAAAGGCAAACTCCCAGACAAAGTAGTACAGCGGAAAGCCAAGAAACCCCATCCAGCCAACGAGAGTTAGGTTTGGTTCTGCATATTGATAAACCTTACGTATCGAGTCCATATAATCTGTTTTGCTTACTCCGCCTGACGCACAACAATGTGATTTTGATTCACTTTTATCGTTTTATTATTAACTAATTATATATTAATTATCATTTATAAGCAGCGCGAAATGACGTAAACAGCTCGCAATACTTATCTTTAGTTTCAATCTTTTAAGACAGCTACACTTGATTTACAACCAAATAAACAAAGTTGCATATAGTTTAGTGTAATTTTGCGATAATCGCTCTGTATCCAATTGGATGTTAATCTCATTTTGTGCAAGAAACTTAAGTCGCGCCTTTGGCACGACTTTCCAACGATTCAAAAACAGTACTCACCGCATATAGCGTGGTGAAGAACAATTGGCTTGGGATGTGTTATGAATTCTGTCCAGATAAAAAATGTCATTTTTGATGTAGGTAATGTATTGGTACGCTGGTCTCCAGTAGAAATCGTTCGCTTAACATTTGGTGGTTCCGTAGAGTCAGAGAAAATGGCTCAGATGCTATTTTCATCACAAATCTGGAAAGATTTAAATAAAGGGACGATCTCCGAAAGGGAAGCAAAACAGCGTTATCAACGTGAACACCGAGTAACGACGGAAGAAATGGACCGCTTCTTTTATTATGTAAAACACACTCAAATATTACTTTACGGCAGTATAGAGCTGTTAAAACGAGTAAAAAGAGCCGGATATGGCGTATATGCGCTCACAGACAACATCAACGAAATTGTGGAACATCTTCGTACTACCTATGAGTTTTGGCCACTGTTTGATGGAGCAATCATCTCTTCTGAAGTTCAATTACTAAAACCACAAGCGGAGATCTACCAAACTCTACTTTCAAAGTATCAGCTTAACCCCGAAGAGACAGTATTTCTTGATGACATGCCTTACAATGTTGAAGGTGCCCGAGCAGTTGGCATGGCTGCTATTCAGTTTGAAAATGCTCAGCAATGTGAGCTCGAACTAAAAGCCATGGGGGTTAACTTCTAGAAAGCTTGTAATAAAACATAACGTTAGGGTGCATAAACAAAAAAGAGCAGTGTTGAGACTGCTCTTATCTAATGTTTTAGAACGCTAGGTTAGGAGTAAATCACGTTTTCCTCAATCCCACTAACTAATGACTGGGCGTTCTTCCAACGGAATACTTTTTCTAACACCTCTTTGCCATCAGGTGCGCACCAAGTTCGCTCTTGATCCTCTTGTCCACCAATGTGGCGATAGAATTCAATCGCAGAAATGTTTTGCGACACAACTTCTAAATAAAGACCTGTGTCTTTAAAGTACTGCTGTTGCCATTCTGCGACAGCAAGTAATAGCTGCTTACCAATCCCACGACCACGGTAACTGTCATCAACATGCAATGCGTCAATAAAGGTTCCACGCTCGAAATCATGGTTGCCGAACACACAAACAAAACCAAGTAGCAAACCTCCCTCCTCCGCCAAGACAATGTGCTGATTGAATGGTGGGTTGGTCAAACGGGTTTGCCAAATCAGCAGTTTGTCGTCAATCGCTTCTTTCTCAAGATAGTTATCACTAAGAATGCCACGGTAATGACGCTTCCAGCTATCCGCATGAAGATGCGCAATGCGCTCGTAGTCCTTATATTCCGCTAATCGTAAATCCATTACGTATTCCTATTTTCTTACATTTTTGCTTCTTTATAGAGTATCGGTATATTCCACCTTTATAACACTTGTTTCTTGGCAGATTTTATACACCTTAAGCCAGAGCTCATTTTTTAATACTACTCATTATTCAATTAAAAGCAAAATATCCCATCAAGTTCCTTAATCTACACCCAAAGGAATAGTCACATTTGTCTAACTTTAATTTGACTTACATGTGTACGCTGATATTCTGGCGAACAGTTGTTAGCTCAAAGTTAGGGATACACCTGTGACTCAAAACAAACCACCTGTTATCTGGTTGAATACATTAATATTTTCTGCCAGTTTTGTTCTGACTTTTATTGTAATGCCTTGGTATGCATATCATTTTGGACTGGGTTGGGAACATCTAATTTGGGGAGTGATTGCATTTAGTTTTACTAACCTTTCTATTACAGCAGGCTATCATCGTCTCTGGAGCCACAAAACATACGAAGCTCATCCTATTTTGCGCGCCATTTTTGCGATTGGAGGAGCATTTTCTTTGCAAAATAGTGCATTACATTGGTCTTCTGATCATCGTGTGCATCACAAACATGTCGACAATAACGATAAAGATCCGTACTCAGCCAAGCGGGGTTTTTGGTATTCTCACATTGGGTGGATGTTACGTGATTACAATAAATCAAAGGAAAACGAATATACAAACTGCCGTGACCTAAAGCGCGACAAAATCGTCATGTGGCAGCATAAGTATTATGTTCCACTTGCCCTACTGACTAATATTGGTTTCCCAGTCATGCTCGGACTGATCTACGGTGATATCTGGGGGATGTTATTGGTCGTTGGTGCGGCTCGACTATTTATGAGTCACCATACAACTTTTTTCATTAACTCCCTCGCACATATTTGGGGTAAGCAAACTTTCACAGACAAAAACACTGCTCGCGATAATGGTGTACTCGCCTTTTTCACATTTGGAGAGGGTTACCATAATTTCCATCATATTTTCGAGAATGACTATCGCAATGGCGTGTATTGGTGGCATTACGACCCAACGAAGTGGTTGATAAAGTCATGTTCTTGGCTAGGACTCACATCTAAGTTGCGCACAACGCCTACATTTAGAATTGAAAAAGCCCGTGCGAGTCAACTTTTGAAGAAAGCAAGAGAAAAGCTAGAATCGAAACCGAACACGCAAACAATCCTCGATCAACTACAGCACGAGTTTGATACTCTAGTTCATCACATGCAGGAATACTACGAGATGCGCAAAGAAGTACTCGGTGCCAAAACTGCCAGTGTGGTAAAAAAATACGAATGTTCTGTAACGAAAATGAAGTACCAGCAAATTAAAGCAGAGTTCGAACGGCAGCAACGTAGTTGGAACCTTATGGTTCGTCGATACGCATAGTTTATCCTCATTCTTACGATTACTTAGCTTCGCTTCGGCGAAGCTTTTTTGTGGTGAAGAGTGTTTTCCAACAATTGCTTATTGAGTAAAGTCTTTTTCCTATTGTGAATCAATTCACTCATTATTCATTCACTTTCCTAGTCATATTTTCCTTCCTATAAATAGCTTCAAACCAGCACATAACACTTAGAAAACCAAATTCCAACAATACAATCTAACGAAATTATTTATTAAATTATTATTTGTCTCAGATCATGCAAGCCCCATATTTGTCTCGTGCCACAGCTAAGAATTCTGTAAATTCCTTGTCATAAACTGAAACAGTTTCTTTCTTTTTTTACATAACATTCGGAGATCCCTATGTTAGAGCTCTTAATTGGCTTAGTGGTTACCATTGCGGTGGGTTACTTTATTGTCAAAGGCTATAAAGCTGCGGGCGTGTTACTGACCGCTGGTATTGCTTTGCTTCTTATGACTGGCGTTTTGGGGCACGACGTGCTGCCGTCAAAAATCACCTCAACTGGTAACATGGTGACAGATGCGCTGGAATACGTGAAATACATGCTTCAATACCGCGGTGGCGGTCTTGGTATGCAAATCATGCTGCTTTGTGGTTTTGCGTCATACATGACTCATATCGGCGCGAACAACGTGGTAGTGAAACAGTTCTCTAAACCGCTTTCTGTCATCAAGTCTCCTTACGTCCTTTTGGTAGCGGCTTACATTGTGGCGTGTTTAATGTCTCTTGCGGTAAGTTCTGCAACAGGCCTTGGCGTACTATTAATGGCGACACTATTCCCTATGATGGTCGCGATGGGCATTTCTCGTCCAGCAGCCGTTGCAGTGTGTGCCTCTCCAGCGGCAATCATTCTTTCTCCTACTTCTGGTGATGTTGTTATCGCAGCAGAAAAGTCTGGTTTAGAGCTTGATGTGTTTGCGGTACAAACTGTGTTGCCTGTTTCTATTTGCGCAATCATCGTCATGGCAGCGGCAGCGTTCTTCTGGAACAAATACTTAGATAAGAAAGAAAATACACCAATGGAAAAAATTGATGTATCAGAGATCAAAGCTGACGCACCAGCGTTTTATGCAGCTCTTCCATTTCTACCTATCATCGGCGTTTTCCTATTCAACGGTCGTACCATTCCAGGACTTAGTCTAGACATCTACACTATTGTGGTTGGTTCGATTTTCCTTGGAGCTCTGATCCATTATGTTGTAAATAAGTTCGATGGTAAGAAGTCACTAGAAGATTTAGATTCTTGTTACGCAGGCATGGCTGACGCGTTTAAAGGCGTTGTGATGCTTTTGGTTGCCGCAGGGGTTTTTGCACAAGGTCTGATGTCTATCGGCGCTATCGATAACCTACTTCATCTCGCAGATAATGCTGGTGCAGGCGGCGTTGCTTTAATGCTTATTCTAACTGCATTGACAGTTGCAGCAGCAATTGCAACGGGTTCGGGTAACGCGCCTTTCTATGCGTTCGTGGAGTTAGCACCATCTTTAGCTGCTAAAATGGGATTAAACCCTGCGTTCCTAATTATCCCGATGCTTCAAGCATCAAACCTAGGCCGTACTATCTCACCGGTATCTGGCGTAATCGTTGCGACATCAGGTATGGCAAACATCAGCCCGTTTGAGGTTGTAAAACGCACATCCGTTCCAGTTCTAGCAGGCCTTATCACGGTGATTATTGGTACTATGGTGCTTGTTCCAATGAGTGCCTAACGGTATTGCCACGATCAAACCAAAAGCAATATCCGAACAAAATTACATTTAATTAAAAACGCCAGCAAATGTGCTGGCGTTTTTTTATTCTAATGTGATGATTTACGCTGACTTAAATCGGTCAGGAATCTTAGTGATGCTCTCTCTGTAGCTAAACCATAAGTAGGTAACGGCAAGCGAAAAGAATAAATATGACAGTGCGAATACGATTGGAGACGTGATTAATTCCGCGGACATTCCCCACAAAACACCGAGTACGGTTATCGTCAACTTAGAAAGCATACCGCAAATGAGTAAGAATAAAGCAAGCTGTGGAAAGCGCGAGCTGCGAAATGCGAAGAAATAACAACTACCTACCGCTAAAGAAGCAATAGATAAGCCCAACATAAATGAATGGATGTGGTCTGCTGATGCGATACCAGCGGATACCGAAGCCATGAGTAATAGGAACAGTTTCATAAGTCACCTCACAACAAATCTAAAAAGCATCCCTTCATAAATGAAAACTCATTTTTCACTATATTTTGCGCCTAAAATCAGCAATTACAAGTTACTTTTTTGCTCGCTTAATGAACATAAAAGCTAATCAGCTTCAATTATTACAAAAGGTTAACAATTAAAAATTAAGAAACCCTTTGCATCTGACACTTACGACACTCAGATGATAAATTCGCCATTTTTGTTACAGATGGTTAACATGGAAACATTTTGAAATTTTTTATTTGAAATGTGAACTGTGTACTCAACAGCGTAAAACCTCTCTGTCTTGACTCATCATTCGTTATTAGTGAACAAAAGATGTCACTTTTCTACAACGTTCTTACTACATACAAAACCATGAATTCACATCCACTTTTAATGTTGCAAATTATTTTATCAGTAACCGTAAAAAGAGATTCCAATCACATATTTATTGGTTATAATCCGCGCTCATTGCGTTAAACGTTGAAAAACGCAAACTAATTTTGAGAAAAAACATCTTTAAACTAACCTTCTTTGCGGCATTGCCAATAAGAGGAAAAACTGAGAATAAAAATGAGCAAGATTGATAAAGCTATGCGCATCCTGTTAGCAGGGTTCTGTATCAACCTTTGTCTTGGCATCCTGTATGCTTGGAGTGTATTCAACAAGGCACTGGTAACTGAATCAGGCTGGAGTGCTGCAGAAGCTTCTGCACCTTACGCAACTGCAACCATCACTTTCTCTATCTGTCTTCTTATTGCAGGTATTCTTCAAGACCGCATGGGCCCTCGAATGATCCTTATCCTAGGTACTGTTCTTACAGGTCTGGGCATGATCGCTTCTGGCTTTGTGAACTCTCCACTAATGCTGAACATTACATTCGGTGTGATCACAGGTGCAGGTATCGGTTTTGGTTACGCATGCCTATCACCTTCTGCGATGAAGTGGTTCCACGCTTCGAAGAAAGGTATGGTTAACGGCATTATTGCGGCAGGTTTCGGTCTAGCGGCTATTTACCTTGCGCCAGTAACTTCTGCGCTAATAGACAGCATGGGCATTCAAACTAGCTTTATGGTTCTTGGTGTTGGTATCCTAGCGATTGCAGTTCCTCTTGCAGCAACCATCAACAACCCACCAGCAGACTACACACCTGCGGAGCCTAAAGTAAAAGAAGGCCAAGCACCTAAAGCGGTGAAAAAGTCAGATGACTTAACTTGGAAAGCAATGTTGAAAACGCCACAGTTCTACTCTCTATGGATCATGTACGCGTTTGCAGCTTCTGTTGGTCTAATGATCATTGGTAACATCACGACAATCGCAAGCGTTCAAGCAAACTTGCCAAACGCGGTTTACCTAGCGTCTATTCTTGCTGTATTTAACTCTGGCGGTCGTGTTGCGGCGGGTATGCTTGCAGATAAAATCGGCGGTGTTCGTACGCTTCTACTCGCGTTCGTTCTACAAGGCGTAAACATGGTGCTGTTCGCGACGTTCGACTCTGAGTTTACACTGATCATCGGTACAGCAATCGCAGCGGTAGGTTACGGCACACTTCTAGCGGTATTCCCTACTCTAACGGCTGAGTTCTACGGTCTGAAAAACTACGGCACTAACTACGGCGTGCTTTACACAGCATGGGGTATCGGTGGTGCAATCGGCGCAGCGGTTGTTGGTTTCTCGATGACAAATGGCGACGGCTACACCTTGGCTTACACAATTTCTTCTGCAATGATGGCAGTATGTATCGTACTTGCGTTCATCACTAAGCCATTGTCTGAAGCGAAAGTAGCACAGCTAAAAAACGCATAATTGCGAATTGATTTGATAGCAAAAAGGCTTAACCTATGGGTTAAGCCTTTTTTTGTTATCGGTCGTTTATGGAAAGCCCTATCAAACTTGCGCCAGACTACTATCTAGAGAACTTCTTCAAGCTGACTCATCACGCAGTAACTTGGTACAGCGATTTACTGACCAAGGAAGAACACGCATGGCTTTGCTCGTTTGATTCTTTGAGCAAACACGCCCAGTGCCTTTTGGTGCGTTTATACAGCCGAAAGGGATGTTGGTTTCGAAGTGATAAGCTGAGTTATCCAGAAATACCTTCTATCAATGAAGCACTGGCAGAATTGAGTCAGCATCAGTTTGTAGCCCTTTCCCCACCCCTTTCTCATCAAGAGTTAGCGGCTAATTTACTAACCAAGCCAGAAATCTCCACGCTTTATCCCGAACTGCCGAAATCACTCAAGAAAGACGCCCTTGTCGAACGTTTGAGTAATGCGGAATTTGATCGTATAGAGAAGCTTGAGTTTACGATCGTCAAACTCAATTCAGCTCATATGATCGACGTGTTGCTCACTCTGTTTTTTGCCAACACCCATCAAGACTTAAGTCAGTTTGTGCTTGATGACTTAGGTTTGCATCAGTTCGAGCAATATCAATTGAGTAAAGTGCGCCGTTTCTTTGATTCACGTGAGCAAATAGACCGTTTAATTGAACTGAGCCAGTTGGCCAACCTGTACTGGCAATTTGACCGAAAAGACAAAGCCAATCTCGACTTATTAATTGAGGCAATGCCTCAGCCCGTTAAACACCGTTACGTAGATCGTAAACGCGAGCACATGTTGAATGACATAGCACGTGATTACGAACGGCTTAATGATCTAGAGACCGCCCTATCTTTATTTAGGCAAACTCAACTCACACCGAGCCGAGAACGACGCGCACGTATCTATGACAAATTAAACCATGATGATTTATTTGGTGACATTGTCACAGGTATGCTTCACTCACCGATCGATGTGTCTGAGCTCGAAGTTGCACAAAAACTTGAGCAACGGTTAAAACGAAAACAAGGCGAGAAAGTGCCAAGAGTGACGAAGCCAACCTGTACGGAATACCGCCTTGAACTGGATTTATCTCAACAGAGAGTCGAACTCGCCAGCAAAGCGTATTTTGAGTCCTTAGGCTGGACAGTATTTTACACCGAAAATGCACTGCTTAATGCATTACTTGGTCTCACTTTTTGGGATGCGATTTTCGCTCCCATCGAAGGCGCATTCATCAATGCCTATCAACATCGTCCTCTGGATTTGTACCATTCTGATTTTGTTACCAAACGCCAAGCTTTGATAGATGCGACGTTTGACGAATTGGAAACGGGCAATACTCATACGTTGTTAACTAGGTACGATGAGAAGTTTGGTATCAGCAATCCATTTGTGCATTGGAGCTTAATAAGTAAAGAGCTACTCGAAATGGCACTCGATACAATCCCAACTAACATGTTGATGGCGCTATTTAAAATACAATTGAGTGACCTAAAGCTTTACCGCAATGGGATGCCTGATCTGATTGCTTTTAAAGGAAACGAGTTCGAATGGATTGAAGTAAAAGGGCCAGGCGATAAACTCCAAGACAACCAATGGCGTTGGATTAAAGAGTTTACTCGCCTTAATGTGCCATTTGCGGTGTGTTACGTCGCCGCAAGTTAACTCTCTTTATATAAAGAGCTTGGCGCATATTCATTAAAACAATTTCTTTTTTACCGCACCTTGCTCTTTTTCTGAAATATTTTTGTTTCTTCACGATCACTTCACGCTTCATCACACACAATGCGCTTCTACTCATTAAGTTGATTTGAAGAGGCAAAATAAAATGAACAAAACACTTCTTGCGTTACTTGTTACCTGCTCAGTTTCGGTATCTGCGGCTCCTTATGTAGGTCTGGAATATGGACTAGGCACCACTGACCATGATTTGGAACCTCACTTTTCAACTGACAACGTAACACTCAACCCTGAGCTTGAAGACGGTATTTTCTCAGGCTTTGTCGGTTACGCATTTAATGACAACTGGGCATTGGAACTGGGTTACAGCCAGTTTGACCTTGATGATAGTCGTTCAAAAAACCTAGGTATCAAGTCAATCGATGGCAAAGATTACCATCATGAAATGGATTGGGATGCGTCAATCAAAGCCAAGCAAGTGTCGTTGGCTCCTGTGTTTAACTATGCATTAAATGATAAATGGACAACAAAATTCAAAGCGGGTTTAACTTACACACAATACAACGCCAAGGTTGCTCAACATCAAGAATACGAACTTGTCACGAACGACGATGTGGAAATGACCAACACGCTTTTCCATAGCTCGGAGAAAAGCAACGAGTTAGGCGCAATGTTCTCTGTGGGCGCGGAATACCAAGTGTTGCCAAAGCTCACCATTGGCGCAAACGCTAAATACCAACTAGACAGCTACGCAAACACTGCATCCTTTAACGTAGGCACAACTTATTACTTCTAATATAAGGAGATGATAATGAAAAGAGTATTTTTAACATCCATGCTTGCCCTACTTTCAAGCTCGGCTTTCGCCGCGTTTAATGGTCCAGAAGTCAGTGCAATCAATACGGTGAAAGAGGCGCGCAACGCAACCGACGACAGCGCTGTAGTGCTAACCGGGCATATTGTTCAATCATTTGGTAACGAGACTTACTTGTTCAAAGACAACACTGGTGAGATCGAAGTAGAGATCGATAACGAAGATTGGATGGGTCAAGAAGTGACACCAAAAGATACCGTAATGATTCGAGGAGAGGTTGACGCAGATTGGACAACTACGCAGATAGACGTTGAGACAATTCAAAAACGTTAAGAAGCTGACTGATACCTCAACACAAATAACACAGCCACATTTTAGTGGCTGTGTTACGCAATAATCATGGAAAACGCTCGTTTAGCTAGTCAAGCAAGGGCAATCTTGCGGTACGACTAACCGTATACTCTTAGGCTGAACATCAAATCTAATGGTTCTCGAATGAAAAGGTTCTCCATCTAAATTAAGAGGCAATGGATTCGGAAAATCTATCTCCAACCAGCTTGCTTTAGTGTACTTCACAAACTCTCCTTTCTCACTCGGGTTATTGATCTCGTCGATTACTTTAGGCAGCTCATGAGGTAAAAATGGGCGTACCAATGTTAGATCCATCAGCCCATCATTAATCATCGCTTTTGGAGCTAACTCTTGCCCACCTCCAGCAAGGCGCCCATTACAAAACGCACCGAGCAACATTTCTCCCTGATACGCACCACCTTCAATCGTTATTGTTCCGTCATATGGTTTAAAGCCAAGTGCTTTTACAACACCAGTTAGCGTGTAAGCTCCGCCGCCAAGAAAGTTTTTGAGTTCAACAGGCGTTTCTGCTGTAACTTCTGCGCCAAACCCTGCTGTTGCCACGTTAATAAAGCAGCGATCGTTCGCTTTGACGCAATCGACCAAAGCGGACTGCCCCTCAACAGCAAGAGATAAAGACGCCTTAATGGAATTAGGTACTTGAATAGCGGTAGCAAAGTCATTGGCGGTACCAAGGGGAATAATGGCTAACTCAGGGCGTTTTTCTTCGTCAATTTGAATAATCGCAGAAGCCGCCTCATTGACGGTCCCATCGCCACCAGCGACAACAATACGTTCAATGCCTTCATCAACCGCTTCTTTTACTAGCCGCGGCATGTCTTGAGATTCCCACGTCACACGCACCTGTACGTCGATGCCTTTTTCTCTCATTTTCATGATTGCATCTCTTAACTCTGGATTCCCAGCTTTTTTTCCGTTAAGGATGGCACGTATTGTCTTTTTCATTGCACTTCCTATTGGTTGATGACTTTTCCTGCTTGCTTAATCTGTGAACGCAACCACTGATGGGCGCTGTCGTTTGTGCGATTAGGATGCCAGATTGTACAAAGCTCATACATTTGTTCATCAAATGGCATTGATAAAGATTTAACATGATAGGTGTTATTGAACAAGTTGATCATCGACTCTGGCATTAAACCAATGTATTCACTACCACAAATAATTGGGAGCATTTCTAGTACGCCTGAGGCTCGATACTTAATCTTTCTCTTATCCAAGTTGACAATGTCATCGGCGTTTAACAAGCTCTTACGACTCTGCCACTGCGAAACCACTACGTGTTCTTCTTCAAAAAATTGTTCAGCCGTAATCTCGTCATTCAGGCGTGGATGCGCTTCGCTACATACCACCACCAAACGCTCCGTAAGTACAGTTTCCAGTTTTAGCACCGTTCTTGCTCTTGGTGTGATATCAATGATCAAATCGTATCGTTGTAACCGCAGATCACTTTCAAAATCTTCCGTAAAAAGCGGATGTACTTCTAATGCAACATTTGGCGCCGACACACGGATTTGTTTCATGACTTGAGGTAGCAACTCAAAGCTTGCAACGGACACACAGGCAATAGAAAACACTCTATTCGACACTTTAGGGTCAAACTCACTAGAGGCTGATAATGTCGAAGTGAAATTTTGTACTGAAGCAAGAAGAGCAGGATAAATATCCATCGCGAACGAGGTTGGTTCGACACCTTTAACGCAACGATGAAACAATGGATCATCGTAGATATCACGTAGCCTTGATAGAGCTTTACTCACCGCAGGTTGGGTGATGTTTAAACGCGCCGCCGCCCGAGACAAGTTACGCTCTTCATAGATGGCAGTGAAAATAGGAATAAGATTAAGGTCAGTCGGTTTCATGCTATTAAATTTTCGAAAGTCATTTCTCTATCTTATCTCTAACAACATGATTTTTCGCGTAACAACGTATGAAAAATGAGCGGGATGGCTTATTTTAATGAGTTTTAACTCAATTTTGACGCATTTCATTCACCACATAGACTGGCATCACTGTGCAACATAAAGCTTGGATTAGGCTTTGCCTAAGTAAGGGGTAAGAAACTCGCAGACTTCCTCTCCACATAAACCCGTTTCTACCTCTATACCTGCTTGTTTTAGAATCTCGATACCTCGGCCACTGTTGCGGGGGTCGGGGTCCAATATGGCTACGACGACTTTGCTTATGCCGGATTTGACTAATGTCACCGCGCAAGCTGGCGTGCGACCAACAAACGAACACGGTTCCAGCGTAACGTATGCCGTCACCGATTCTAACGAGCCTTGATACGCATTCAGCGCTTCCACTTCCGCGTGATTGCCACCAATCGCTTGAGTATGACCTTCAGAAACGATTTGATTGTCTTTCACTAACACGCAACCAACCGGCGGGTTGGGTTGACACTCAGGAAGCGCATTTTTGGACACTTCCAATGCGCGGCGCATAAACTCTTGGCTCATTTGAACTCTATTCTCTAATAAAACGAGGCGCTATATTAGCGCCCCGTTTTATTCATTGCCATCTCTTCCAATGACTTTGTCCAGTTCTGGTAACGCTCGCGGAATACGGAATTTAAAGCGTTTTTGTTTGGTCTGGATTTTGCGCCACATCGACTTCATTAAATAAGCGCTATTTTCACCACTTTGCATTCGCGACGCACTTTTTTGCCACGATTCACTCGTATCGGCTTTGCTCATTTCCAGCTCTGCCGTATTTAAACGCAATTGTTTGTACAATATGGTCCTTGCTTCAGACCAACGTTTAGCCTTTAAGAAACGGTGGAACGTCAACCATGCTGGTGTCGGTCTGTTGCGGTAGTAACGTTTAATGGCTACCAATGAAATAATCACAAAACCCAGCAATACAAGCGTGGAAACAATCCATGCAAAGTACGTTCTGATGAAGGACTTCAACGTGTGCTTCGCGGCAAAAGTTTTGCCCTCTAACATCACCGTTTCCACTTGCTGAGTCTTACTGTTCCACCAACGGAACTCATAATCTGGCAGGGTTAATTCACCACCTTGTTGAATCACGTACACGCTCTCTTCTGTGCGTGTTGACTGGTAATCACCACGTGTTTGCGTATCTGTCAAACGGTAGGGTTGAGGATACGCTTGATAACGGGTTGTTGATTCTCCTTTCAACAAGTCTGGTAGCAATACAGATAGTGAATCTTGAGCCGAAATGGTGATTTTACGCGTGATTGCATCCCCAACTTTGAGTGACTCAGTGGAGGTATCCCACTCTTGCTTTACCTCTACATCTGTTGCAGCAAACCAAGGTGTCTCACCACTCAGCAGGCCCGATGGCAAGACGGTTTTGAACTTAATCGGCTGCGTGTAAAGTGTGCCTGACACCTTCTCGCCGTCCGGCGCAGACACCTGAACGCCCACTGCGACAGGTGGAATCACAAAATCACCAGAAGCTTGAGGATACAAAGTCACTTCCCAGCGTTGACGCGACCAAGTTTGCCCCTCTTTTTGCTCAGTAAAGTTGGTTGCTAGTTGATTACGCTGTTTGGCGATAACATTGGGTATTTCAATATTGCCAATTCTCGTACCACCCGTAAACCAACGCGGCGTTGCCACTTCGATGGTTAAAATAACTTGCTCATTGACGCTAAAACTTGGTGTTTTCCGCTTCTCTCCAGCCGTTGGTTGTTGACCAACCCACGCTTGTAACTCAACACCATGCTCTCGTTGAACGTCACGAATATCTTGAGCCAACACACTACTGCTCAGGAGGGAACCGAAACAGATAACTAACCACAAGGGTAAAGCAAAGGGCGTAAAACGGTGGCTTTTCATCATTGCACCGCCTCCTCTGTATTTTCGTTCGCAGTAGAGGTTGATTCTCCGGTTTCTATTGAACGCAATTGAATCTGAAACTTCGCATTTAAGAAGTATTTAGGATCCGCTTCGACTCGCTTTAACCATTTGTCGGCTAATTCTTGGCTACCTAAGATGTCGTCTGCACTTAACGTCTCTTTAATCATCAACTCCGCTGACGTTTTTTCATCCGCCCCTTCTGCGGTTTGAGGGTTATCGCCTAGCTCGGTTGATGCTTCTTGCTCTGTTCCTGCCTGACTCTCACTCATCCGGTTGATGTCCTCTACAATACCACCAATCACTTTCAAGTTATGCTCAACATCCGGTCTTAGCCTCTCGCTCAACGTTGGCTTGTTGGCTAGGGATTTTAACAAGTCACGTGCAGCCAAATATTCACGCTGACGCGCCAATGCACTCGCCGCATTATAAAGACCGTAATCTCGAACCTCTTCGGACGGGTCGTTTTGCATCTCCAAAAACGCACTGTGCGCGAGTTCAAACTCGCTAGCGTAGTAGTAAGCCGTACCTTTGCGTAATGGATCGACAAAGTGTTTCGCGGCTTCTAAATACGCTTGTTTGTTGAACAAACGCTGTCCTTGTTGATCTGGCGTTAGCCACAAATCCCACCACCATTGCGCCACCTTGTCGAAAGCCGTCACTTTTTGCACAACTTGTGGCTGCTCGGCTTTAACTGAAATGTTCTCGGCCATTGCACTGGTTGGCATCAATAACGTGCCGCTCACCATTACAATCACGCACCACTGCACTAACCACCCTTTTCTAAACCACAGCATCATGATCAGCGCGATTGGGAACAGAAGTTGATACCCCATGTCTTTCCAAGGCATTGAAGATTCGCCATTAAGCTGCATATTGCGCTCAACGTATCGGTTCAGTTGCTCGATATCACTGTTATCGACGGTCACTTCCACCAATCGACCGTTGGTCTGGCTGGCCAGTTTTTGTAGAGAATCCAAATCCATTGGGTTGTTACTCACAATGCCAGCGTTCCCTGCCGCAAGAATTAACAGTTGATAAGGTTTGCCCGAGAAATACGCTTGGTATTGCTCAATCGTGGCCGGGTTCACACCGTCGCTCACCAACAGAACGGTGGAGCCTGGTTGACCTTGCAATTGTTGATCAATTAACGGCAAGGCTTTTTCGGCAAGCTTACCTTGCACGGGCATAATTTCTGGCGTAATGGCCGCCAAAAATGGGTCAAATACTTTGCTGTCTTGAGTTATAGGCATCGCGACATGAGCACTGCCCGCGAACACGACTAAACCCGTTTTTCCGCCTTTTCGCGCGGCTAGCAAATCGCGTATTTTCTGTTTGGAACGCTCAAGGCGGCTTGGTGGGAGATCTTTTTGCAGCATCGAGTCGCTGTTATCAAGCACCACAAGCATAGAGGCTTTATCTTCGCCAAAGGGAGAAGATTCTCGTTGCCACGTTGGGCCTGCACAAATCACAATGGCGATGAACACAATCAGCATCAAGAGCTTAAGCGGCAGTTGCTTACGCCAGCCTCGCTCACCTATCGTCAAAGCATTGCGTAAATGTTCGGGCAGAATATCCTTCCAGCTTGGCTTGCTTTCTTCTCGCCAGCGTAACCACACCAAGAAAAACATGGGGACCAAAGCCAGTAACCACAGTGGTCGAATAAAATGAAACTGCGTAAAGAATTGCGTCCAACTAAGAGAATCAAACATCGCTCTCTCCTAATGATGATCGTGTAACAGCCCTTCTTTTAAGTGTTGCGACGCTGAACGCGAGCAAATGCATGATGACCACTAACACCATCAAGTAATGATGAAGGCTTTGTTTTGGGCGGTATGTGGTGCTTTCGTAAAGTTGAGGTTCCAGTTTGCCAATTTCGTCGTAGGCAACCGATAGTTCATCACGGTTGAGTGCTTCAAACGCTTCACCGCCGGATTCTTTCGCAATGCGATGAATCGTGTCCATATCCAACGCGGTTTCACCTATCGTTTCCGGATCACCCATCGCAATCACGTGCACTCGCACGCCTTTGGCTTTCGCAACTTTCGCCGCATCAATCGGTTCAACAAAACTGCCCGTGTCGTTACCATCGGTTAATACAATCGCGACTTTTTCACGGTTTTGATCTTGTTCTAAAGCACCACGCGACTTATCGCTTTGCTCAAAAACTTTAATCGCTAAGCCAATCGCATCACCAAGATGGGTACTCTGCCCTGCCATTGCCACATCGGTTTGGTTAAGCAGTTCGAGCCACACTTTTTGGTCTGCGGTAAATGGCGTTTGCACGAAAGCAGCATCACCAAAAAGCACCAAGCCTAATCGGTCACCTTTACGAGACTGAACAAACTCCGACAGCACTTCTTTTGCCGCATCAAGACGAGAAATTTTTTCGCCTGTACGTGAGGTGAAATCTGGCTCGGCCATGGAGCCCGAAAGATCCACCACCACCATCACATCGCGCCCTAAACTCTCGCGAACTTGAGGTTCGCCTAACACGGTGGGTTTTGCCATCGCACACACCACCAAAAGCCATGAGAGAATTAACGTTGCTCGTTGCCACCAACTCGGGATCAACTGGCTTGCACCTTCTGATGGCGTCTCGCCAATCGCTTCCACCAGCTGACTAAAAAACGGCACTTTGATCGCCATTTGCTTAGTGCGATATGCAGGCACCAAGTAGTACACCACCAACGGCAAGGGCAAAACCAGAAACCACATTGGGTGAGCAAATTCAAAACCAGACAAACCAGTTATCGATGCAAGAAGATCATTCATGTTGACCTCCCTGATGTGCTTTGCGTTTCAATCGTGGTGATTTATTTGCCGCGCTTTTTTGAGCATCACAACGGTGCTCACTCACCCAGTTTTTCGCACGAGCAATAAGCGTTACTCGCTCTTCGTTGGTTAGCGTAACGCTTGGGTCAACAATACTTTGTAGCCAGCACTTTGAAAGCTCATCGTTAAAAACCATTTGCGAGTTTGCTTGAGAATCTTCGGTTTGCGGATACAGCGCATCGAGCTTGCGCAGAAAGGCGGTATCAAACAATTTCGCGTTGCGGCTATCAATATGAATCAGCACTACTTTAAGCACCGAGAACAATGCTTTAGGCATATCTTTGTCGCTCGATTTGATTTGCGAAATCGCCATTAGAGCTTCTTTTCGGTAACGATTATGCCACCATTGCCGAGCCAATCGATATACGACATACACCAATGCAATGAGCACAACCGCCGCTAAAATTTTCCAGCCAATAGTTTGCGGGTACCAACTCACGCTGGGTGGTACAGCCACATCATGCAGCTCTCTGAGTATGTAGGTACTCGGAGGCGTAGGAAGATCACTCATTTAACGCCCTCCTACCAGTTTTTGGAATTGTTTAATGTGCTCACCTGTCGTATCGAGTTCGATGTGTGGAAGGTGTTTCATCGCCATAAGTTGAGAGAGTGATTGACGCTGTAAGCTAGTTCGAGCCTCAAGCTTTGCGCTCGCAGCTTCTACCTTTGCTTTGCTGTCTAAGTTGAGTTGATACTGCCCATCACCAACCACCCATTTCGATTTTGCCAAATCGTCTGGTAACGTTTGTTCTAATGGGTCACTAACCATCACTGCGAGAACATCATTGTGCTGTTGCAGCTGTTTAAGGTGATCAAGATGGTGCTCCTCGCAGTCGCTCCAGTCGCTGATAAAAATCAAAGTGGATTGCTTGAGCTTCATGCGTTTAATGAGCTCAATCCATTGACTGAACGTTACTTTTTCGGAATTGCGGGAGTCCACATTGAGCGATTGATTGGCTCTAGCGAGACGCTTAAGCTGCGCCAGAAGATCGTTTTGCGAACGCTGTGCCTTGCTGTGAAACAACGCCTGCTGGGATGCGATGACAAAACCGACTCGGTCGCCATCTTTTAATACTCGCCACCCACACATCGCTGCGATCTCTGCCGCGACAACCGATTTCATTACTTGCGTCGAAGCAAAAAACATTGTGCTTCTCTGGTCGACACACACGATTACGTTGCGATCTTTTTCTTCTGTATAACTGCGTACGTGCGGCTTACCTGTACGCATCGTAACTTTCCAATCAAGGTTACGAATATCGTCACCCAATTGGTAATGGCGCAGCTCTTCGAAGTTCAATCCACGACCGCGAAACAACGAATTGTGTCGGCCAGAGAGTACGCTACCCGCCTTTAGGTGAGGAAGTAAACTGAATGATTCTGCTTGTGCTTGCAGACGTACTAAACGAGCGTAATCGCAGTACAAACGGGGATCCATCCCCTGTGATTTTGGCGCAAGAGTTGGCTTAGCCATAATGCCTCCCACTTACCCAATTTCTACACAATCTAGCAGCTCTTGTACGACTCGTTGGTGATCGACTCCGTCTGCTAGTGCATCGTAGGTCAAAGAAAAACGGTGGCCCAATACAGACGGAACCATGGCACGCACATCGTCAGGAGTAACGTGGTCACGTCCTTGCATCCACGCATACGCACGAGCGCATTTGTCGAGAGCGATGGAAGCACGAGGACTAGAGCCAATCTCAATCCATTTTGCTAAGTTTGAATCGGCATAACGCTCTGGCTTACGAGTCGCCATCACTAACGCAACGATGTAGTTTTCCACTAGGTCTGATACCACGATGTTTGGTAACTGACGACGCGCTTCTAGCACCACGTCTGGCTCGATGTGTTTTGGCGTAATAATTTCGCTGCTGGTTTCCGCACCCAATTCTTCACTGCGCACCAAACGAATGATGTCACGTTCTGCATCATCTTCTGGATAATCGACGGTAACCTTCATGATAAAGCGGTCCATTTGCGCTTCTGGCAGCGGGTACGTGCCCTCTTGCTCTACAGGGTTTTGCGTTGCAAGCACCATAAATAAGTCCGGCAATACGTGAGTTTTATCGCCTACCGTGATTGTGCCTTCGGCCATGGCTTCAAGCAGTGCGGCTTGTACTTTGGCTGGTGCACGGTTGACCTCATCAGCGAGTACAATGCTGTTAAAAATTGGCCCTGGCTGAAAGTGCAGTTGCGGCTTGCCATCCAGCTCTTGATAAACCTCAGTGCCCGTCACGTCAGATGGTAAAAGATCCGGCGTAAACTGGATTCGACCAAAACTGGTGTTTAACAAGTTCGCCAAGGATTTTACGGAACGTGTTTTTGCCGTTCCCGGTAAACCTTCTAGCAGAATGTGCCCGTTCGTTAATAACCCGATAACTAAAGCTCGAACCACGTGGCTTTGTCCAATAACGCTTTTTTCTGCTTGTTCGATGAGTTCATTTATCGCTTGTTGTGCGTGATTCATAGGGTACCTTTTCAATGGTTTAAGCCGCCTTTTTCAATAGTTAAGTATAAGAACAAATAAAATAACTTGAGGTTATATTCGCTATATTATTTTTGCGGCTCGTCAGACTTGAGGAGCTGTGCAAGACCAACCAACATTGGTAACGCATAATCGAAGAACATTTTGATTCCCACACACAGATAGTTTAGACCACTCTCACCATTCGGCGTTTTGATCAAACGATTTTTGGGGCACTCACCCCAACAATAAGGCAGGTAAGGGCATTGCTTACAATACGTCGGCAATGAATCGCGTTTTGCCATGCCAAAAGTATATTGTCTTGTAGAGAAGGCCATTTCATTCAGTGAGTGTTCATGAATGTTGGCGAGTTTGTATTCTGGATACACATAGTGGTCGCAACTGAACACGTCGCCATTGTGCTCAATCGCCAACCCTTTGCCACAAAACTCCGCCGTCACGCAAAGCTGAGACGGTTTCCCCATTACTTGCGCCACCGCGGTTTCAAACAGATTAACCAGCACACGGCCAAGATCGTTATTCACCCACTCTTCAAAGGTCGCCATTAAAAAGCGTCCCCAGTCTTCAGGACCGACTGACCAATCCGTTACAACAGACATAGGATGCCCCGGTTTAGCCAGATCACTGCCTTTGGTTGGGATCATCTGTTCGTTCCAAAACTGCGGCGCGGTTGTTTGGAAGTTGTTGGCTTCTACCACCGGCGCAAACTGAATATAAGTCACACCCAATTCTTGGGTTAAAAATCGATATACTTCGAGCGGGTATTTCGCATTGTGACGATTCACCGTGACCAACGCGTTGAATTTCACGCCATGCGCTTTGAGCTTATCTACCGCTTTCATCACGAGATCAAACGTTGGCTTACCGCTGCGGGTTTTGCGATATTTGTCGTGCAGCTCTCGTGGTCCATCAATCGACAAGCCAACTAGGAAGTTGTGCTCTTTTAAAAACGCACACCACTCATCGTTTAGCAAAATGCCGTTGGTCTGAAGGTCGTTTTCAATGCGAACGCCTTTCGGCTGATATTTCTTTTGCAAAGCTACGACATTGCGGAAATAGTCCAACCCAAGCAGCGTCGGCTCCCCGCCCTGCCATGAGAATACAATTTCTTCGCCATCCTGACTTTCGATATAGCTTTTCACGAACGCTTCCAGTGTTGCGTCGTCCATTTTTGGCTGCTTTTCTTGGTGCAGTAGATTTTCTTTATGCAGATAAAAGCAGTACTGACAATCGATGTTGCACTTTGCTCCGCCTGGCTTCGCCATCACATGGAATCGACGGTCATACGCGCCCAGAACCGGCGCTTTAGACGCCGTTTTAAGAGGAACAATAGGCATAGTAGTAGAATGGCGAGGGGAAATCTTACTCATACGTTTCTCACTATTACATATACCCAAATAACCTCGTGAGCGCTGTACAGCAAAAGTGAAGCTATTTGGGTATATAGCGCTCCAAAAAGCGCTATATAATCTTAATTTACTTAGAAGACTTAGGTACGAACGAACCTGCTTCCATACGAGGAGGGAATTCTTTGAATGTACCCATCACCTCTTTCACTGTATCCATTGCTGGCATCATTAAGAATGAACGCTCGTACATCCAACGAGAATAACCCATGCCTTGATCGCCTCGTTCAAATGGATCAATGCTCAAGTCAAAGATCAGTGGCACACGAAGTTTAGTGAACGGCTTACGCCATACATCCATACCCGTTTCATTCTCTTGAATCATAAAGTGGAACTTGTACTTTCCTTGGCGCAATGCCACAAGATCGCCGTCGTCGCTCCAGTAAACGAACTCATTTCGTGCGGATTTGTCTGACTTACCCGTTAAATATGGCAATTGGTTGTAACCGTCTAGGTGAACTTTGTAGTCCATATCGCCAACTTTTTTGCCTTTTAGCAGTTCGTCTTTAACTTTGGTATCACCTGCCGCAGCAACTAGTGTCGGGAAAAAGTCCTCTAATGACATCATGCCGTTGAATGTTTTACCTGCCTCAATTTTTCCAGGCCATTTAATCAACATTGGCACACGGAAACTCCCTTCCCAGCCAGTGTTTTTCTCTGAGCGGAACGGTGTCATCCCTGCATCCGGCCACAAATCCACCATAGGGCCGTTGTCAGTGGTGTAAACAATGATTGTATTGTCATCCACACCTAACTCTTTGATCTTGTTAAGTAGCTGACCGATTTGATCATCGTGCTGCTTAACACCATCCGCGTAGAAACCGGCACCTGTTTTACCTTGGTATTCTTCAGGAACATGCGTGAAGTTGTGCATGCGAGTGGTGTTAAACCAAGTAAAGAACGGCTTGTCCGCTTTTACTTGTTTTTCTATGAAGCTTTCTGCGGCATCAAGAAACTCACCATCAACATTTTCCATACGCTTACGCGTAAGTGGACCGGTATCTTCGATTTTGCCGTCAGCGTAAGAATGGATAACGCCACGAGGGCCAAATTTCTTCTTGAACTCCGGATCTTTAGGGTAATCCACGTTCTCTGGCTCTTCTTCTGCGTTCAAGTGGTATAGGTTGCCGAAGAATTCATCAAAACCGTGGTTGGTAGGAAGATGCTCGTCTCGGTCACCTAAATGGTTCTTACCAAATTGTCCGGTTGCGTAACCCATTTGCTTAAGCACGGTTGCAATCGTCGGATCTTTTTCCGAGATACCTTCCGGAGCGCCTGGTAAGCCCACTTTTGATAGACCTGTACGTTTTGGCATTTGACCAGTGATGAATGCAGAACGGCCTGCTGTCGAGCTTTGCTGCGCGTAGAAGTTAGTGAACTTCGCACCTTCTTTAGCAATGCTATCAATGTTTGGCGTGTTGTACGCCATCATGCCTTGGTTGTAGGTACTAAGGTTCCAGTAACCAACATCATCACCAAAGATGACAAGAATGTTGGGTTTGTCCGCTGCATGTGCAACTGCAGATGCAGCGCCCAAAGCTAACGTACATGCGTTAAGTACGAGTTTTTTACTGCTCGTTTTGGTCGCATTTTTCATATTATCTCCAAGAGTTCGCTAGTGCGTAAAAATGGTATTCGCTTTTCAATACCATTGTTGATATAAGATAAAGCACTAGTTTCAGGCGATAAATGCAGTCAAAATTAGTTAACCTATAAATTAAATTTATGAGTGACGTTATGGACTTGAATTTGATCCAAACTTTTCTTGTTGTTGCGGAGTTTCAATCTTATACAAAAGCCGCGGAACAATTGGGGCTTACACAACCTGCTGTGAGCGCTGCAATAAAGCGTTTAGAGCAAGTCGTCGATAAGCAATTATTCGTTAAAAAAGGACGAGGTATCGCACTAACCTCCACCGCTTATCAATTACTGCCGCAATTCCAGCAAGCGGTTAATATTATTGACAATGCGATATCTGATAGAAATCATTTTGAAGTGTGTTGTTCGGAAATTTTGCTGCACATTATGGATCCGATAAAGAACACTATTTTTTATGAATCACCACCCGAAAAATTCCTACTATTTGAGCTGTTAAGACAACAAAAAGTCGATCTAGTAATCGATACGGTGATCACGAAAGATGCAGCATTTATTATTGAAGATGCCTATGAAGAAGAAGCAGTGGTTATCTGTCGTGAGAACCACCCTCGTGTGCAAGGCACGCTCACAAAAGAGCAATTTTATGAGGAAACTCACTGTTTATTTTCAGGAAAGTGGAACAACATGTCGGGGTTCGAGCAACTAGCAAAGGAAACGATTCAAGAAAGAAAAGTCGACTTGATCACATCTTCGCTAGCGGGCATGGCGCTGTATGTCGCCCAAAGAGACAGTTTAGGGATCGTGTCTCAATCTTTTGCAAACAAGTGGAGCAAAGCGCTCAAACTTCAAATTTTGCCCTGCCCCATTTCGATACGCTCTATCCCTTACAAGTTCGTCTACCATAAGCGAGAAGTAAACAACCCAGCCCACATCGCTCTACGTGAAAAAATCAAAATATGCTTAACAACAGCACATTACGAGCCTATCTCTCTGTAGTTCTGGCGCTAAAAGTAATCTAGAAATAAAAAAGAGGCTCCTATAGGAGCCTCATGTAACGTTTCTTATCGTGTTATTCGTTATGGCTTTCTTGAAGCTTTTCCATAACTTGGTCGAGAGAGAAACTCGCAGCTTTTTGCCTTGGAGGGTACTCTTTGAACGTTTCAAGGAATTTACCCACGTAAGCCTGGGCTGGTACCAACATATACAATCTATCTATCATCCAATCATAATAGGTATTCGAGGTAATATCCGCTACTTCATACGGGTCCATACGCAAGTTGAAGATCTTAGGTACTCGCAGAGTCGTAAATGGTTCAGACCAAATACGTAAGGTTCCTTTTGCGCGTTGCTCCATGAAGACCAACTTCCAGTTATTGTAGCGGAGAGCAGTTAAATCACCATCGTCCGAAAAATAAAAGATCTCCTCACGAGGACCTTTCTCCTCTTTACCCGTTAGGTAAGGTAAGAAGTTGTAACCATCGAGATGCAACTTGTAGGTTCTATCACCCGCCTTGTATCCATCAAGTAGCTTTTCTTTGATTTTATTATCACCGGCAGCCGCTACAAAAGTTGGTAACCAATCCATGTGATGCATAATTTCATTGGAAACCGAACCTGGTTTAATTTTTCCTGGCCAACGTACCATCGCAGGAACTCGGTACGCACCTTCCCAGTTAGTATTTTTCTCACCACGGAAAGGAGTTAAACCAGCATCCGGCCAAGTATTCATGTGAGGACCATTATCGGTGGAGTAAAAGACGATGGTGTTGTCTTTTATACCCAAATCATCCACTTTTTTCAGTAGTTGACCGACGTGATTATCATGCTCGACCATACCATCCGCATACTCGCTAATACCAGTTTTACCTGAATTGTCGTCTTTAACGTGGGTACGGAAGTGCATACGAGTTGCGTTCCACCAAACAAAGAAAGGCTTGTCAGCTTTCACTGAACGATCAATGAAATCAAGGGCCGCATCTAACGTTTCTTCATCCACAGTTTCCATACGTTTACGAGTTAATGGCCCTGTATCTTCAATTTTACCGTCAGCAAATGACTTGATTACGCCTCTTGGTCCAAATTTTTTACGAAATTCAGGATCTTTAGGATAATCGACGTTTTCTGGTTCCTCCTCGGCGTTCAAGTGATAAAGGTTGCCAAAAAATTCATCGAAGCCGTGATTAGTAGGAAGGTGTTCATCTTTATCACCTAAGTGGTTTTTACCAAACTGTCCAGTAGCGTAACCTAAAGGTTTGAGCATCTCCGCTATCGTTGCATCTTCTTCCTTCAGGCCTAAATCAGCACCTGGCAAGCCTACCTTACTTAACCCAGTCCTCAAGACAGACTGCCCAGTTATAAACGTCGATCGGCCAGCTGTACAAGATTGCTCACCGTAATAGTCAGTGAACATCATGCCTTCTTTGGCGATACTGTCTATATTTGGTGTTTTGTACCCCATCAAACCAAACGTATAAGCACTGAGATTGGACTGACCAATATCATCGCCCCAAATGACGAGGATATTCGGTTTTTCTGCCGCTATACTATTACTCGTAGCGCCAATAAAAGCAGCAGCAAGAATGGCTAACCGACGTTTAACGCCATATTTCACTGTCATATAAACCCCTGTGTGTATTAGAAAATGCTTCTTGCATCAAAATGTATAGTAGAGAAACAAAAAATAAGCTAGCTCCCATGTGGAAATTTTCTTTATTTTTTCGAACTTTGACTCCCTTTATGACAAGGTTCTCCCCTTCTACATCCTCTTGCTTACGTCGTTGTAGACTCTCCTCAAGTTCCAAACATTTAAATTATCTACGCACCTCACAATACGAATTAAAAGTACCTGATTGCTTTTATATAAATATTAATGATAATACGTTTTACTACTATTAATAATTAAGGTGTCCGTGTGCTTGACTCCAAGGTTTCAAATGGAAAAACTTCCCAATGCCAACACAACGGCGTTCACCATAATGATGAGGAGCTATTACTAGATAAGCGCACTCACTCTGTGGTACTCAATTACTTGCCAAACAAGAAATCTGTTCAGTTAACAAGCATTCAATTTAAGCTGCTACAAACTCTCACTCACCATCAAGATCAAGTACTTAGTAAGCCTTTTCTTTACGAAACAGTATTAAAACGTGAATTTACTGAACATGATCGGGCACTCGATATGCACATGAGCAGAATGAGAAAGCGTCTAGTTCACGAAGGCGTTCCGACAGACAGAATTCAGACAGTCCACCGCCAGGGTTACATTTTCAAGCGCTCAGACAATCAATAGAAAAATTAACGCTAATTGACCCAACGTTTGGTAATTGACCGCTTATTTTGCTTTAATTAATGCAAATTCTAATCACGTAAAATAACTCAATGAATTTGCGCTTAATTTTTACACTTTGCATTGCTACTTTGTTTACCGGCTGTGCAACCTATGCTGGTCTTAACTATGACCAACTGTTTGGTCCACAGCTCGTGCGTGAACGCACAGTTGACGTGGAAACCCCTCAAGCAAACTTCTTCCAAAGCGAAGTTAAACCCATTATGGATAACCGCTGTGTCGTCTGCCACGCGTGCTACGATGCACCATGTCAGCTTAAGCTCTCTTCTGTTGAGGGCATTGACCGTGGTGCGAGTAAAGCACTGGTATATGAAGGAACAAGACTCACAGCCGCAGCACCAACACGCTTATTCGAAGATGCAGAAACAACCCAAGAGTGGCGCGATGCGGGTTTTCATCCGGTTCTCAACGAACGTGATCAAAGCATGGCAGCCAACATTGATGCAGGCCTTATCGCACGTTTGCTACAACAAAAAGAGCGCCACCCATTGCCTGACCAAGTCCAGTTAGAAGGCTTTGACTTTTCGATAGACCGAGAGCAAACCTGTCCGACGATTGAAGAATACGAGCAATACGAAAAGGATAACCCGACCTGGGGAATGCCTTTTGGTATGCCAAACCTATCAAACAGTGAATACCACACACTCATGACTTGGTTGGAAAACGGCGCAATAATGAACGTTCACCGACCTGTTAGTGAGAAAGAGCAAGCGCAAATAGATAAGTACGAAGCATTACTTAACCACTCTGATTTGAAAAATCAGCTGATGGCTAGGTATATATATGAGCATTTATTTTTATCTCATCTCTACTTTTCGGAACTCGATGAAGATCCCCGATTCTTCACGCTCGTCCGCTCTGCTACACCACCAGGACAGCCCGTCAAACGTATTTCAACGCGTCGCCCGTACGATGATCCAGGGGTTGAACGTGTGTTTTATCGAATTATTCCAGAGCAAGGGACCATAGTAGATAAAACTCACATGCCATTCGCGTTAAACAAGCAACGCATCGAGAACTGGAAAACTTGGTTTATTAATGCTGATTACACGGTTAGCCAGCTACCGAGTTATGAACCAGAAGTTGCTGCAAACCCGATGACATCATTCATCGACCTTCCAGTGAAATCGCGCTTTAAGTTCATGCTAGATAATGCGCAAAATACAATAATGGCATACATCAAAGGCCCAGTTTGTCGTGGACAACTGGCATTGAATGTTATCAATGATCGCTTTTGGGTGTTTTTCCTTGATCCAGATAAAGCAGACATCCCAGAAGTAAATGAGTTTTACCGATCTCAGGCTGATAATCTAAAACTACCGGCAGAACAAGAAAGTAACACGCTACCTGTTACCAACTGGGTCAAGTACGCGCGTCAACAAGCTCGCTACCTAGAGGCTAAATCTGAGTTCACTAATAACTGGTTTAAAGAAGGTGAAAACCTATCCACCGATGTAATTTGGGATGGTAATGGCACCAACCATAATGCGGCATTAACGATATTCCGCCATTTTGATAGTGCTTCTGTTGTTCAAGGGTTAGTTGGTGAGCAGCCTAAAACAGTGTGGATTCTTGACTACGCGCTCCTAGAGCGTATCCACTATCTGCTTGTTGCTGGGTTTGACGTTTACGGTAACTTCGGCCACCAGCTCATGACACGAATGTTTATGGACTTCTTGCGTCTAGAAGGCGAAAGTAACTTTATCTCGTTGTTACCCGCCGATATGCGCCATGAACTTCAATCTAGCTGGTATAAAGATCAAAGCCCGCAGTTGAGTGACTTTTTACAACGAAATGTGAAGCCGTTTAACCAACCAACCAGCGTTCAGTATAAGAGTGACGATCCAAAAACGGAGTTGGTGGAGTTGTTGAGAGAACATGTCTCAGATGTGCTTCTGCCTCGCTACGAAATTCAAAACACGGCTCTTTCTGCGAGTAGTGAAAAGCAACTAAAACGTATTGACCACGTTCGTGGTGAAGGCCTAAAAACCGTTCCGCAAATCACTATGCTTATGGTGAGAAGTCAATCAGGGGAAGATGAACTGTTCACCTTACTTCACAACAATGCACACACAAACATCTCTAGCTTGTTTGATGAAGAAAGTAACCGTGACTTTGCTAACGATGATATGACCATTGTACGCGGCGTTGTGGGAAGCTACCCTGCGGCATTTTTCTCGATCAACGAAAACCAAGTAAAAGATTTTGTCGATCAATTTAGTGCCATCCAAAACGAGTCCGATTACGTTAAGTTATTGGATAATTTTGCGATTCGTAGAAGCTCAGAAAAATTCTGGTCATTTAGCGATCGTTTACACAATTGGTACCGTACAAAACAACCGATCGAATTTGGATTACTTGACTATAATCGTTTTGAGAATCGATGATGATTTAAGGGGGTTCTCATGGGTATCCGAGATAACATTGCCGCTCTTGAACAACAGATTTATGTTGCTTGTTCTGAGGGAGACTACGAAACGGTCAATATGCTTGAGCATCAACTCGAATACTTGCGTGGCAAAGTGGAACATCCTTTTGATGATGACCCTTATGCCCTAGACACTCGATTCGAGTGGGAAGATGACATGACCGAATAGAAAAAACCTCCGGAAAGCCGGAGGTTTTTTTATTTTCAAAGCTCGATGGATTACTTCGCCATTAACTCATCCAGAGCTTGAATTGATGCAGACACTTGAGAAACTAAATCATCTTTAGTCGCATTATAGGTATCTAGAGGTTGAGGTGCGGCTTCAATTGCTTGGCAAGCGTTCATTAACGCAGTTAGTCCTAAACTTCCTGCACTGCCCTTTAATTTATGGGCAAGGTTCTTTACTTCTTTACTATCATTGTCCTCAGCAGACGCTTGCAGCTTGCTTAATACATCGGTGCTGGTGGCTCTAAACAGATTAATAATGTGCAACATCTTATCTCTGCCCAAGATTTTCATATCGGACTCAATCACGCTCGGATTAATGATAACCACATCGGGTTCCTTTGTTTTAGGTGCTTGAACGACCTTTGATTGTAGCTCTTGTTCTTGAGGCGAAATTTGATCAAACGGGGTACAGTCGGCATTTTGTGGCAACAACAACGGCTTTCCGTCTAGCGCATCCTGAATCAATGCCGCGAGTGCCTCTTTTGCCAATGGCTTAGGCAAGTATCCGTCAAAACCAGCGGCTAGATAGCGCTCAACTTCTTCCGCAAAAACGTGCGCAGACACTGCAATCATTGGCGTGACGGCAAGCGCTTTATTGGCCGGCTTATCACACTCAATCCGCTTTAAGCGTTGGATCAACTCAGTTCCATCACAATCAGGGAGGTTGATGTCGACTAAAGCGATATCAAAATCTTGTGTGCTGATCAGTTGCTCTGCTTGTGAGCCGTTTTCTGCCATCACGACTTGATGCCCCATGCTTTCTAGAAAACCTTCCGCGACCACTCGGTTGACTTCATTATCTTCTACCAGCAAGACCTTTGCTTTCACTTTGCAACGTGCGGTTGCCACGGTTCCTGTTTCAATAGGTTCGCTTTCCTCTAACGGAATAGAGAACCAGAATCGGCTACCATTTCCCTCTTCGGAATCGACTTCTAAAACACCGCCCATCGCTTCAATGATTCGCTTACTGATAGCAAGTCCAAGCCCCGTGCCTCCAGTTTGGCTCATCCCACCTTCAGCTTGCGTGAAGGCATCAAACAACGTTCTCTGGTATTTTTTGGCAATTCCTATTCCAGTGTCTGATACTTCAATCAGGACTTGCGACTCGTCCTCTGGGTTCAGGCTAACGTAGATATCAATTTCTCCTTCGTCAGTGAACTTAATCGCGTTACCAACAAGATTGTTCAGCACCTGACTGATTCTGGTGACATCCCCTTTCCAGTAGCGACTAACATCACTTTCAATATGGTAGGAGAACAGCAGCTTGTTCTCTTGTGCTCGACTGTTCATTAACTGGAAAGTGTCCTCCACCATTTGGTGTAAATCGAAGCCCATGTGACGAATTTCTAAATGCCCCGCTTCAATCTTGGAGTAATCCAGTACATCATTAAGGATCGCGAGCAACGTTTTACCACTACGATTAATGATTTCCGCATAACGCTTTTGAATTGGGTTGAGGCCTGAGTCAATCAACAAGCGTGCTGTCCCCAACACTCCGTTCATTGGCGTTCTTATCTCATGGCTCATCGTCGCCAAGAATGCCGATTTTGCTCGGCTCGCTTGCTCTGCTTGCTTGCGAGCTTTAGCGTGATTCAAAACCTCTTCATTCAAACGGCGGTTTGCTTGTTTTAACTGCGAAGTGCGCTGCTCAACGAGCTCTTCTAAATGCTCTTTATGCTCCTCAAGCTCTCGCTTGGCTTGAGCTTCACCCTCTGCTACCACTTTTAGTGCTTGCGCGGTATTACGAGCCGTGATGATGGCCTGCCCCATATGCGCCAACTCATCTTTGCCTTTCACTTCCAACTCAACCGCTAAGTTACCCTGTGCCACAGACAGCAACGCAGCGGAATATTCCGCTAACCGCTTCACAACAGAAAGGTACACCACACGCCATAAAATCAGCACTAATACAATCAAACCAACAATTGAAATAACGGTTAAAGACCACTGAGCGAATTTCAGTGTGCTGGTCAATTGGTCTACAGCGACGGTAGTGGTTTTGTTTGAATCATCAACCAATTTGTTGACCGTGCCATTAAGCTCTGAGAACAACTCTAATGTCTTTTGCATCAGTTGTTGTGACTGTTCGTTATTCTCGTATTGCTGCATCAGTATAGAAAATACGACCTGACGCTTGCCGAGTTCTATGAGCAGTTGGCTCATTTGCTTAGAGCGCGTAGGATCTTCCACAGCGAGTACACGGCGTTGCATGATTTTGAGGTTGCTATCGAAATCACTTTGAACCTGTTGAATTCGCTCAATATTCGTTAATGTCCGAGCCTCTTCAATCTGATTCAACATTTTAAAGGCCAACAAGTGCAGTTCATGCAATCGCTCAGTCAGATCAAGATCGACCTCCACCAGTGCATCTAGCGCCTGATAAACTTGCGATTTTTTATTCGATTCTAATAAGTCATAAATATGCGTGACGTTAGCAACAGCAATGGTGCTTGTATTCTGAACTTGCGTACGAGTTAGTTGTTCTAGCTCTTCACTGAGCAGACGCATTTCTTCAACACGAGTATCTATCTCTTTTGCAAGCCACAGCTTTTTTTCAACCGAAACACCGAGTTCTGCCAAATTGTCGATAACATTCTGAACGTTATTCTCTAAAGCTTCTAACAATTGAGAATCGAACGACTCGCTCCCGAGCTCCTTGATGTGAGTGAGTAAAGACTCGAGCTGTTCGAACAGCACTCGCCCTGACTCCTTTCTTTCCTGCTCGTTTCTTGCGTTCGACAACATTTGTACAGACGAAATAATACGAGTACTCAACTCAGAGACTTGCCTCGCCTCAATCATGGCGGGAATCGCAGAATCCACGACATTTCTTTCGGTTTTGGCAACCAAAGAAAATCCAGACACACCAATAAGTGCCGATAACATGACCAGTATTGCCATCGCAATGAAAGACAACAAAAGTTTACGACCGATGCTTGCAGTTGCTAGCAGCATATTTTCATGACCTTAATGTTCGTGTTCAGCGACATATTACGTTATATTTTGCAGTGTTTACTTAATCTATGCCAACGAACTTCATTTCATGGTTAAAAATCAACACGCATTTCGCACATTTTTCAAACATTCTGCAGCCACTTTAACCCTCGTTGCTTCTTTGCCAGCGGTTGCCGCAGAGAAAATATGTGCAATATACCCTCACCTAAAGGATTCATACTGGTTGTCAGTAAACTATGGAATGGTATCCGAAGCGAAAAGAGAAGGTGTCGAGCTACGAGTTCTTGAAGCGGGCGGCTACCCAAACAAAACCCGTCAAGAACAACAACTCGCACTGTGTAACCAATGGGGAGCAGATGCAGTTATCCTTGGGACCGTGGACCCACAGGCTTACGAGCACTCACTTAAAAATTGGGTGGGGAATACTCCCGTTTTTGCTACTGTGAACCAACTCGACTTGGATGAAGAACAAAGTGAGTTGCTAAAAGGGACTGTCGGTGTTGACTGGCATTGGATGGGATACGAAGCGGGTCAATATTTGGCAGCTCGCCATCCAAAGGGGTCAGGAAAAACCAACATTGCCTTACTTTTGGGGCCGCGAACTCGTGGTGGTACGAAACCCGTTACTGCCGGATTTTATGAAGCGATACAAGGAAGTGATATCAACATTGTTGACTCATTTTGGGCAGACAACGACAAGGAGTTACAACGTAACCTAGTTCAACGTGTGATCGATATGGGAAATATAGATTACATTGTTGGCAGTGCAGTGGCGATTGAAGCGGCCATCAGTGAGCTGCGCAGTGCCGGCAAAGCTGAGGAGATCGGTTTAGTTTCTGTGTACTTAAGTCATGGTGTATATCGAGGACTGTTACGTAACAAAGTGCTCTTCGCACCAACAGATAAAATGGTGCAGCAAGGTCGGCTTTCCGTGATGCAAGCAACGCATTACTTAAGAGGTAAAACGTATGACAAACATGCCTCACCAACCATCAAACCACTGACTCCGAAGACGCTTCATGACGACACGATCGAAGAATCGTTATCTCCGTCAGAATATAGGCCGACATTCCGTGTTAAGGCTGTTGATTGAAAGACCAAAAACGTGTTCTATTGAGTCACAACAATTTTAAAATCATACAAACGGAAACATCTTGATGCAAAAAACCATTCGTACCATGCCAACCCATAAACATGTGGCTTTGGTTGCTCACGACAACTGCAAACCTGAACTACTTCGCTGGGTAAAAGAAAACAAAGAAAAGCTACAGAGTCACTTCCTTTACGCAACTGGCACGACAGGACACATGCTGAGTAAAGAAACTGGACTTGCGATCAAGAGCATGATCAGTGGTCCGATGGGCGGTGATCAACAACTAGGCGCTCTCATTTCAGAAGGCAAAATCGACGTTCTCGTTTTCTTTTGGGATCCACTGAATGCCGTACCTCACGACCCAGATGTTAAAGCGCTTCTTCGTATTGCTAGTGTTTGGAATATTCCTGTAGCAACGAACCGAGCCACCGCTAAGTTCCTGTTTAACTCCCCTCTTCTTGAGCAAGAAGTAGACATCGAAGTACCGGATTACGAAGCCTATCTTGCTGAGCGCATGTAAGCTTTGATGCCAACCAAATAAAGCAAGGGCGATACCAAGTATCGCCCTTGCTGTTTTTAACATTCTAAACGTTGCATTTAACGGGAAGTCACGATGGGATAGTCACCATTAACGAGCTCTTGAACGAATGCAGACCCCGCGCCAGTATGCGTGATCCAAACCTTCTCTTTCGCACGTGTAATCGCCACGTAAAATAGCCTGCGCTCTTCTGCGTAAGGGAATTTGTCTTTGGATTCCGTCAACGCACCATCAATGTGAGTTTGCTTCTTCTTAGCGGGGAATTGCCCCTCATCCACAGAAAGAATAATCACAAAGTCAGCTTCGCGTCCTTTACTCGCATGGCAAGTCATAAAGCGAATATCGAGATTAGGGAAACGTCGCAACCAATCGTCGAACAAATCGGGCTTATGATAATGGTTACGTCCTAGCAATAAAACTGACTTGGTTTGCTTGGCTTGTTGATTCAAGTGATCCAAGATCTTTTCCACTTGATTGCTCGGCTCGGTATGTACGCTCTTCTGCTTGCGTTGTTTGTGGCTGTTTAGTGTTTTCGGCAACTGCGATGGGTTTTGCTGCACGAATGTATTCGCTACATCACCAATCTGATTGTTGAAACGATAAGTTGTATCTAAGTGATGAACGGTAGAGTGAGCAAAGCGTTCTTTAAAGCCAGTGATAAGATCGACATCCGCTCCTGCAAACTGATAGATCGCTTGCCAATCGTCGCCAACAGCAAATAACGTGGCACCTGCTTGTTTCTGAGTGGATTCACACAGTGCTTCAATCAATGCCAGACGATCTGGAGAGATATCTTGATACTCATCGACCATAATAAAGCGCCATGGCGAGACAAACTTCCCTTTATTCACATAATCTGTCGCACGACTGATCATGGTTGGGAAATCCACTTGGTTGCTTTCTTTAAGCATTTTCTGCCACGCAGTAAAACATGGCCAGCATAAGGCGAGTTCACTATTTAAACGCGTATAGTCTTGGTGGTTTACGAGCTTTTCTTGTACTTGCTTTTTGGTCAACCCTACCGCCGCTAAATGAGACAGCTGAGAATCTAGCCAAGCGATCAGTTTTGGATTTTCTGAATGGCTTCCTAACTCATCATCCCCTTTTAGGTACGCAATCGGCCATTTGTCTAAATGTTTTTGCCAACGTTTAAAGTTGGTGGGTGTCATCCAATGTTTTTTCAACCAGTCTACACACCATGCTGTTCGTTGATTTTCGTCCAACGCTAAAGGACTAATTTCGACAGGTTGCTGTTCGACTTGTTGAAGAATATACAACCCCAACTGATGGAATGTGTTGACGCGCACACCGTCTGCCGCCATGCCCACTTTATCTACTAAGCGTTCTTTCATTTCAGTCGCCGCATCACGACCGAACGCTAACATGAGAAGCTCTTCTGCTTGAGCCTGATGGCTTTGCAACAAATAGGCAACTCGTGCGGTTAAAACGCTGGTTTTGCCCGAGCCGGCACCAGCAAGAACTAAGTTGTGGTCGTCGTTGAGTAATACCGCATATTGCTGGGATAAATTCAAAGGAGAGGATTCAATTTGATTAAACAGCACTTCCCAATTTGGACGTTCTGCTTCTAGCCAATCGCGATTACGTTCACCAAGCGCCTCAGAGGTATCAATGAGCCAAGGCTCTATTTGCGACATACGATTCGGCATTCGAATTTTGGCTTCTTCTAGGGTGGTTTTCATCTCGCTTAACTCTTGGTTAAGACTTTCAACCCAGGAGACCACTTGAGAATGCGATAAGTAAGCAGGCAAGTGCTTTAGTTTGTAAAGCTCTTCTTCCCACTTAGGTAGATACTCAGCCAGTTTTCGGCACTGAGTGTTGTGCCACTCTTGATATTGACGAACGGCCTCAAGCGCGAACTTTCGGCATTGTGGCCACGGTAAACCTTGGACTAGCCAGCTTTGTTGTTTGCCTTCGTGTTCATGAGCAAAAAACTGTAAAGAGCTCCATAATAACCCACGCTTTACGCTAACTTTGCCATTCCAGATCGTAAAAGGAATATGTTCTTCACTGCCTATCGAGCTTAATAAAACACTGTTCTCTTTTATTTCGACGTGATGGTACTCATTTTGAATAAAAAACTGTGCTTTGCTAGTGGCAGTAAGCTGCATGAAACGTGCGCCTTTTAGTTTAGAAGTTGTCGATTTATATCATTTTAAGGCGCTAAATTGTAGCAACGGCGAGCACCTAAGTAAGCTTCTTCTTCTATTCTTTAATAAAATTCACATTACTGTCGATTTAATAACCTAAAGCTGAGGTTATTTGAAGCTGGCTTTACAATCTTAAATACATGACATGGCAGTTTTAATATAAGTCAATGGCATCCCTGCTGATTTTATCAGCAACCACGAATTTTTCTTAAAGTAAATCATAAACGCGCTATAGTGGGTCTGGTAGTATTCCCCCTGTTCTTCATCGGAAACATAAGGCGCATTGTGCAAGCAACTTCTAAATTTCGGCTATATTGGGCAAACAAGACGATAAATTACAGCGTTCTTATCCTCATTACCTTACTGGGTGTGGTTATCCCAACTTGGTACTTCGAGCAAAACACGCTGATAACGCCATTAATATTAGGCGTTATTGCTGCTGCTTTGGCTGAAAGTGATGACAGTTTCACTGGACGCATCAAGGCTCTGACTCTCACCTTTCTCTGTTTTGCACTTGCTGCTTTTTCAATTGAAATCTTGTTCGATACCCCTTGGGCTTTTGCGTTGGGATTATTTGTCTCAACCTTCGGCTTCATCATTCTTGGGGCGATAGGTCCTAAGTACGCGAGTATTGCTTTTGGTTCGTTGCTAATCGCTATTTATACTATGCTTGGCGCACATGAAAGCACCAACATTTGGTTTCAGCCACTACTGCTTTTAACCGGTGCCGCCTGGTATTACTTCATGTCCATGATTTGGCAGATATTTTGGCCCCTTCAACCGGTGCAACAAAGCCTAGCCAATGTGTTCTTCCAAATGGCGAATTATCTTGATGCGAAAGCCAAGCTTTTTCATCCTGTGACCAACTTGACGCCACAACCGCTACGGATTGAAGCTGCAAAATGCAATGCTGCCACGGTTACGGCACTAAACGCTTGTAAAACCACATTACTTAACCGATCGAAACGGGGTCACATTGATGGGCCTAGTGACCGATTTTTAAATATTTATTTCATCGCTCAAGACATTCACGAACGCGTCAGTTCTAGCCATTATCGCTATCAGGATTTAGCGACCGAATTTGAACGTTCTGATGTGCTGTTTCGTTTTAAATATCTTTTGGAGTCTCAAGCCCAAGCGTGTCGTGATATTGCACTAGCCATTCAGCTAGGAAATGAATACTCCCATACCGATCAATCTATTCTGGCATTAGCTGAAGTACAAAACTCTCTTGCTTATCTAGAAGAACAAAAGCAAGGGCACTGGAAACGTCTGCTGATGCAGTTAACATATTTATTCAATAACTTAGCGACGGTAGAAAAACAACTTAATAACATTAACAACCCAGATGTTGAAGGCCTCGAAGAAGATACCCTCGCCGATACCAACCCACACACGCTAAAGGCGATGTGGCAGCGTATATCAGCAAATTTACACAAAGATTCGATGCTGTTTCGGCATGCATTACGTATGTCAATTGCCTTAACGATTGGCTATGGAATCATTCAAATATTCAACATCGACCGAGGTTACTGGATACTCTTAACCACTTTATTCGTATGCCAACCGAACTACAGTGCCACTCGCCAAAAATTGACGGCGCGAGTAATAGGTACATTAGCTGGTTTGTTGATTGGTGTACCATTGCTGACTTTTTTCCCTTCTCAAGAAAGCCAGTTAGTATTTATCGTTATCTCTGGTGTGATGTTTTTCGCCTTCCGGATGAACAACTATGGGTACGCGACTGGTTTTATTACACTGCTCGTCCTCTTCTTATTTAATCAGCTAGGTGAAGGTTACGCAGTTGTCCTTCCTCGACTAGCAGATACCCTCATCGGGTGTGTGCTTGCAGTAGGAGCTGTATTAGTTATTTTGCCCGACTGGCAGTCGAGAAGGCTTCACAAAGTTATGTCGGATGCGATAGAGGCGAACAAGCAGTATCTCGATCAGATCATTGGTCAGTATAGAATCGGCAAGAAAGACAATTTGAGCTACCGTATCGCTCGCCGTCAGGCCCACAATAATGATGCCTCACTCTCTTCTGCGATTAGTACGATGCTGGCGGAGCCTGGCAAATATCGCGCAGCTGTTGATGAAAGTTTTCGCTTCCTAACGTTAAATCACGCAATGTTGAACTATATTTCTGCATTAGGCGCGCACAGAACTCGCATCGAAGATGAGTCAATTCATAAACTCGTTTTAGATGCTCACCGTTGTATTCATCAGCATCTGGATGTACTTCATAAACAGCTTCACCAGCATTGTGAGAAGTGTGACCTATCTAATATTGATGATGCTGGACTCGAGCAACGCTTAAACGAATGGCGCGATGAAGACGACAGCTCTGCCCGCATGGTATTGCAGCAACTTCATCTTATCTATCGCATGCTCCCAGAGCTTCATTCACTGGCTAGTAAGTTTGCCGTCAGGGTAAGTTAGTAACATTCAAACCATATGTAAGAGGGAAGCGCTATATCGCTTCCCTTTTTCTTTTTACGTTTCCACCTACCCCAAAGTGGGTAATTATGTACCTTCATAGGAAAAATCTGACGTATCACTTAACACACCTTGACAATATTCGGACAAAAAGCAATCGATCAAATTCTAATCTATTTTGGTTGAATAAATATGTTGTATCCAAAGGATGAAGAATTTCGGGCAACGATGGATAAACCGAATCACGACGAAGGTATTGAGATGAACGCACAACAATTTAATGAACTTAAACAAAAGCTCAGTGATTTAACGGCAAGTCAGTTAAAGTCATTACAAGGTGAGATCAGCGTGAAACTAAATAAAGCGAAAAAACCGGTTCTATCTGGTGAAGAAAGAGAAATGCTTGCCAAACTGTTTGCCTAATCAAGTCATTGATATAAAACACTTGAACGTTTTATAAACTCCACCTATGCTCTCACTATCATAATGTTGGGAGTAGTGATATGCCTGTGTCGGGAATTCAATCTGGACACCACATCGTTCAGATGTCACAACAAATGGCCGAGAAAGCTGCACATGGCATTAGCAATAATCTAAGTAAGGTAAAAGAAGAGCTTTCTGATCACAACATCGATTTAGCTGCGGTTGCGGATGTCGCAATAACAGCCTCAACACCTAGCCTTCCCTCTCAAAAAGTTGAATCTCTCATCAACCTCGCACAAGCCGCTGGTTATAACCGAGTTGGCGCGTCTGTCATAGAGAAAAACAATGAAATCATTGGCAGCTTGCTAGACATCCACGTTTAGGCGATTTAACGTCAAATTATCGCTATTTTAATTTCCAACTATCACTATAACGTCGTAACAAGATACCCCCTTTGCTTCGTTCTTGCTTTCTATTTCGATTCAAATATCTCCTGTTTAACATCAAGCGTTCCCGAAAAAAGTGGGCGGCTTATCAGAGCCGCCCATTTTTGTGTTGTATACAGGTTTATCCGTTATCAATAACACCGTTGTTGAGCAATGACTCTACAATCTCGTTGGAGCTGAGACCGTTGAAGTCGATTGAAGTACCTAAGTTTTCCACGACAATAGTCTGCTGAACATTTGCATCCGTCGTAATGTTCAGAGAAACACTTTCCGTCGATGCATCGTAGTCTGCTGAAATGTGACCAAGCAGATCATCCATGTCGATCATTGAGTTATTGAGATCAGAGATAACTTCACGTAAATCGATACTGTCTTCGTTAACAGTGAAGTCAGTAATGGTATCCACTGCCCCTTCATCAACGGAATCTACCGTCCACTTGAAGATATCGCTGCCGTCTCCACCCGTTAAGATATCTGAACCTAAGCCACCGATAAGCACGTCATCACCATCACCACCCAGAACAACGTCGTCACCGTCTCCACCAATCAAGTTGATACCTGTGTCTCCGCCGGCTAAATAGCTGTCGTCCACTGCGGTTGACTGGTCAATATCGTCGCTATCACTACTCACATCCAAACTAATTTGGACAGGTGAAGACTGCGCTTCATCGCCATTAGATTCCGTTGATATCGCCGTAAGCGAAATATCGTAAGAACCGACATCAATACCACTGTTAGTATCTGTTGCGACAATTTCTAGCGTATCAATTTCATCGCTTGGTACTGTCCAAGTGGTACCATCGAAGCTAATGCCTGATGGAGAAACGCCACTTGTTACCTCAGCACTAGCTGGTACGCCCGTTAGTTCCAAAGACAGCACCTCGTCAATATCAGTAAGCGCCGCCATGATTCCGACAATCGCTAAACCTTGACTGCTCGCGGTTTGGCTAGCCGCAATTTGACGAATGTAATTAAACTGAGGATTGATACTCAATGTAGGTGCATCAGCTACAGGTGTCACATTGATAGTGAAGTCTTGATTCGCTTCCAATGCGGTACCCGATGCATTTTCGAAGTACACGCCGTTGTCTTCGACTTTCACCGATAAAGTGATTGAAGCTGCGTTGACATCTCCTGCATCCACAAATACCCCCTCAGAAGCGTCTGTTGCTCCAAGAACGGAGTTAATATTATCTGGTGTGCCCATTAGGGTGATTTCACCAGCCATCCCCGCCCCAACAGTCACACCACTACCTGCTGGCGGCTCGACACGAAGGTCGCCCTCGGTAACTGTAAGAGTCACGGTCATGCTTTCATTTGCTTGTGCGCCCGCAAAGTCGACGTCACTCACACTAATACCCGTTACTTTCTGGCCATCAGCTTCATTGATCGTATCCGTTACCGACGTTGCAGTGATTTCAGGTGCGTCATTGGTCGCTTCAACATTCAACACTGCTGTGCCCGCGATTGTAATTGGGTCTGGAGCGCCGTTAGTGGTTCCGTCATCTGTGATTTCATAAGTGAAATTAACGTCACCAAAGAAATCTGCTGCGGGTTCAAACGTCCACTCTGTCGCACTCACTTGAGTCAACGTGCCGGAAGTTGGGTCCACTAACGCAACATTATCGACGGTCAAGTTGTCTGACTCAGGATCACTTGCGTTGCTCAGCAACTCAGTAGCCGTAATAGTTACCGAACCACCATCTTCTTCGGTACTACTCAACGTTACCTCTGATGTTACCGGTGTATCGTTCACCTCAGTGACTTCGAAGGTCGCCGTTCCTGACACCGTTTGAGGATCAGAAACACCGTTCGTTGTACCGTTGTCGGTAATGTCGTAGGTCAGATCGACCTTGCCGTTGTAGCCAGGCGCAGGAGTAAATGACCATGTACCTGTTACGTTGTCGAAATCCAATGTGCCGCTGCTTGGATCAACCAACTGGACATTGCTCACCATCAAGGTGTCGTTTTCAATATCAGACGCATTCGCCAACAAATCAGCTTGGGTAATATCAACCGCCGTACTGTCTTCTGCGATATCAGAAAGTGTCACTTCAGACGTCGTTGGAGCATCATTGACTTCCGTTACATTGAACGATGCGCTGCCGTTAACCGATTTAGGATCGGATGCACCATTTGTCGTGCCATCATCTGTAATGGTGTACGTGATTTCAACTGGCCCGTTGTAATCTGGTGCTGGGGTAAATTCCCACTCTCCCGTGCCACTGTTGAAAATAATGCTGCCCGAATTCGGATCCGTTAACTGAACATTGCTAACCGTGAGATTATCGTTCTCTACGTCTGTCGCATTCGCAATAAGATCCGCTTCAGAGATGGAGAACACACCACTGTCTTCTTCAATATCCGGTAGCGTCACTGGCGTAGTTTCTGGGGTATCATTCACCGCTGTCACTTCAATATTGAAGCTGCTGCTGTTGGTATTTAGGGTGTCATCTACCCCACCAATTACGATACCTTCATTACCTTGGTCATCGACTGTCACGTCCACCTGAACGTCACCAAAGAAGTTCAGGTCTGGATTAAACTCAATCAGACCGTCTGCAATGGCATTGTTTAGATCGGCCACTGTGCCTTTCAGTTCAACGGAGTCCGTACCATCACCGCTCACGGTTAGGTTGTAAGTAGTGATGAGCGTTGGATTAAGCTCCAAGATACCGCTGTCGACGTTCACATTGAGTACGTATTCAGCATTCGGATCATCGAGTACGGCATCAATATCGGTAATGCTGAAACCATCAAGCAGCAATGGCGTATCTTCTGGTGTTTCCACATCCACGGTGTTGACGAACTCTGGACGATCGTTCACTGCTTCAACATCAACAGTGACATCAAACTCCTCTGCGGAGCCCAAGCTTTGACTGCCATCGAGCCCAGTATCAACGGCTTGCACTTTGAAATGCAGCGAACCATCCCATGAGTTTTCGTTGCGATCCCCAGAATTAAACACCACTTGATCCAAGTCTTGCGCATTGATTTCTAAGACAAAAATGCCGCCGCCTTGGTCAGTAAACACTGTCCCATCAGGTAATGAAACACTCGCCCCATCAGGGACATTGGAGACCTCAACTCTCAGCGTCTCTGGATCATTTTCCTGGTAGTTTGCACCATCTCCGATGGACTCTTTGTTATCAACCACTAACGCATTTACATTAATAACAATGTCTTCGCCCTCATTACCTGCAGCCGAAGTATCGGGATTCACATCAACATCATCACCAATAGGATTGACAATAAGCGTAAAGTTGTTGTTTCGTTCCGTTGGAACTTGTAGCAACTCCTCTTGAATGAAGACCGTAATACCTATCTCAGCCTCGCCACTAAAGTGTTTTGGCGGTTTAATTTGGATGTCACTCAGGTCAATGGACGTCTGAGTGAGATCTTTTAGTTGAATACTCCATTCGCCCCCACCGTTGTTCTTAACAACATAATCAGAGGAATTGGATTTAACGATAAAGTCATCAGGAAGCCCCGTTAACTTGAGTGAAACGAAACTCTCAGAACCGTCATTATCGTTCAGGCTGATCGAAACACCAGAGCCCGATTGATTCAGCGAAATTAAAGTATCTTCGTCACCAATCACCGTGATTGGCTGCGTCGGATCGGCACCTGTAATGGTAATGTCATCAACGACTGGCGTAACTTCAAATGTGACATCGTCAGTGAAGGTTCTTACATCTATATTATCGCCAGAGTTATTCAAGATAGACTGATCAAACACAGCTTCATCAGTAATTTCTCCCTCGATATTAATCTTGATGGTATTTTGGCCACCACCTACGGGATAATTTTCTTTTGGCTTAAACAGAACATTGTCAAGCGCACCAGCTAAAATCTCAGCTTCATTAAACTCAATACTGGTTCCTAAGCTGTTACCATTGGCATCAACAAACTCACCTAATGTTGTGTCATCAAGCTCTAACTTGATGTTCGTTAATGTTTCTCGACCACCTTGAGTGTTGTTAAATTGATCGGCAAAATCAACACTCAAGTTAAGTTGGATTAAGCCATCTTCGTAACCGACACCATCCGCCGTGGGAACGTCGTTATTTAGATCAGTCACAGGTTGTTTGTTTGCATCCAAGCCGAAAGTACCGACGATATCTACTCTTACATTTGGTGTGACATCGCTATCCAACGGCTGATCCCCGGCTGAACTCGGAACGTCTGCAACCGGTAAAACCTGAACTGGAAACTGAACATTATTTTCTTTTTCATCACCGGACTCAGTGTCTTTAGTGACGAACCGAATTGGTAATTCGAAATCACCTGCGTAATCTTCTGCCAAGTGCATCGTCAAACCATCAAGGCCAGTAATATTTCCACTCGCATCAATATGGGCTTGGAACACGTATTTACCATTGACAAAGTCGATATCCGTCCCCGTGATCACCAAGCCAGGAGGAATACCAGGAGCTGAAGGATCGACGATAATAGTCAAGACATCCTCCACGCCATCTGCATTAATCGCATCAACTTTCGACGTTAACTGAGCACCAAGGTTGATAGAATTATCTTCCAACGCTTGAATTTGGACATCATCAGCCACCTGAATCTCTGCCGCTACACTCATTTGCGGTGTGAGAACGGTAGGAAATTCAAGTGTCACATCCGTTTGGCGCATGACCGTCGCATCTTTTTCGTTGCCCAAATCTTCGCCCAAATCATTCACTTCTGCGTAAATGGTTAAGCCAATTTGAGAGAGACCACCGTTATCGCCATCGTCACTGTCATCGTTTGGTGTTAAATCAAGTCCAGACGGCGCTTTAATTGAGAAGTTGTCTTCATTAGTTACTGTCCAACGACCTCCACCTTCATTTAGTGCACCGACGATAACCAATTGTTTGAGGATCTCAGGGTCCACATTGTGAAATTGAACAACAAGTTGAGTCACCACTTCATCTGAAGACGCATCAAACTCTTGGTATTTAATGATATGAGCACCAGATTCGCCCCCCATAGAAGTGTTGATCGTAAAGTCAATGTTACCTTGATCGTCTGACTTCACGATATCGATAGCACCACCACCACTTTCAGTGACAAGCAGACGGGTTTGGTCGTCTATTGCCCCCGTCTTATCCTCTGGCTCAACGATTGGATTAACTTGGACATTCACCGTACCATTGATGGTTTTCTCAGCGATACCTTCACCGGGATTCGAAGCGTCAACATATTCATGGTCAATCTCTTTCACAGTGACGGTTGTGGTCAAGTCAAAGTCAGTACTTGAATCCTGCTCCAACTGGACTTGAACATAGCCACTTTGAGAGATTCTAGCGGAAAAATCTTGCTCTGATTCACCAGCTTGCGGTGAAAGCGTTAGTGTTCCAGAAACAAGCGCTTGTGCCACACCATCTACATAGACCGTGCTGCCTGGAGGAAATCCAGAGATGGTTACATCACTAAAGAATTCATCGGTATCAGGGCTTTGTACGAGCGTCGGTTTCCAATCGATGTCAAAGCGCGTATCTTCATCTCCCTCCGATCGAACAACGTAGTTATCTTGAGCGTCAATAACGGGTTCGACCTTGATCCTTACCTCTCTTTCAATCACACGACTATGACCATCATTTTCGGTAACAATGATCGTCCCTGTAATCGCAATGTTTTCGGTTGAAGAGGCTTCTGGAATAATTTGAATACCGGAATTAAAATTCAGCCCAGTGATGTTTGCTTCGTAAATCGGTTGACCGTTACCATCATAGCCAACAAAGGTGAGGTCAACGCTTGAACCGTCTGAATCTACGACACGAACACCGTCGGGGATGTTGGACAGGATAACAGTAATGGCTTCTGAATCATCCTGTGGTCTATCGGCAACTTCACCTGATACAACCGAGAAGTTGAGGTTTACAACACCATTCTCTTCAATAGTCGTCTCTATCCCGGCCACATCTCCGTCTACGAATCGGTTCCAAACGTTCCCCGCGTCAATTAATACCGTGTCTGGTATGTCAGCAACACCTTTTACACCAACGATGACGGTCTTACTGCCCAGTGACAACACATCTTCTGTCGTACCGGTAGACAATGATGCTGTGTCTTTCACAATGCCTTCGACATTGAAAGTAAAGTCATCATTGCTGTGCAACGGAGGAAGAACTTCAACGTTCGCTAATTCAGACTCTGGCACTTCGTAATAAAGTACATTGCCGCCTGAATCGGTCACTTCTACTATCTGACTTGGGTTTGCTGAGTCCAGCCACACCAAAGTAACCCCATCAATTGAGAAGTTAGAAATGCGCACAAATAACGCTTCAGAACCATCTAAGTCCGCTGATGGTTTCATGGTGATCACTTCACTTAATTGGAGTGGGTCGTGATCAGTGACAGGGTCTACCGTATTTTGAGTTCGAGCATTATCCTCAAACACATTAATTCGGTTTACAGTAAAACTACCTTTATCCGCAACTGGGTTTACATCAATAATGATGGTTTCGGTTTCTGAGCGAGCGGTATCTTTCCCAAGCAGTGGATTGTTGTTTTCCGTCGTAATAGCGGTGACATCAATTCTGATTTCACCCGAGAAGTTATCTATCGGATCAACTTGAACTTCATCAATTCGGCTTGCATCCACCAGATAAACACCACCGGATTTTGGTATCGCACTACCATCTGAATAGACTAACTCTGCGTTACCTTCTCCTTGTGTAAAGACAAGCTCGTACACAATGCCTTCAGGGTTACTAGTGTCTTGGGTTTCAGCCGTGATGTTAAGTGCGACATTGTTTCCATCTTCATCAACCGAGTAGTGAAATTCACTGTTTGCCGTCCACGTTGCAATATCTGCAACGGCAGCAACTTCAATGTCTAAACGACCATTAATCGTATGATCTGGCGTACCATTGTTAAGAATTTCCACGCGGATACGAGGATCGATACCAGAAGCATCGGTTGATATATGACGATCTGGTACGAAGTACAAGTTATCTAGCGAGACAAGCTCACCATTGAATGACTGCTCAACATTTGATGCGTCGAGAACAACCGTATTGCCCACAGATGTTAATTCAATGTAGTTGCCACTGCCGTCTCTGTAGTAGAACGTACCGTTGTGAGTATCAGCATCTCGAATAGTGATGTCACCTAAGCTCTCGTTACGGTCGATATCATGTAAATTGATAACCAAGTCGACTTTCGCAGGGCTAACATCCAGCGTCGACAAGTTGTCCTGAGTATTTGCAGAGTCAACGCCCACAACGACACCATCACGCCCTTGGTCTTCGAACGCAGTAACGGTAGACGTGTCAATTTGCGCATTGCGGTCTCTTATCGAGATATCCACATCGGCATCTGCGATATCGCCATCACCATCGGTTGCAACAACGTTTATGGTGAAATCAATCGAGTCGGTTTCGGTATGGTCAAGATCGTCATTCGGACGGAATGACACACTGCCATCGGTTCGAACAACCAAACGACCGATTTCAGTATCCACTCCGTCAAGAACCTTGTGAACAAATACGACTTGGTCGCTGCCGTTCAAATCGACAGAATCAGAATCAACACCGTTTTGCTTAAAGTAAATGCCTGAATCATCAGCCGAGAATGAAGTCACTTGTGCGCCGTCAGCACCAAGGTCATCATCCCCCTCTACAGGGTCTCGGAATAAACGAACCGTGCGGCTGCCTTGTCCCTCAACACGCGAAATAGATGCATCGTGCAAGGTTGGAACATCATCGGTAATCGTCACTGGTAAGTTAATACCGGCCGTATCACCATCGACATCGGTCGCAAAGACTGGGAGATCAAGTATGAGTGTATCTTCGCCTTGAGTTGAGTGATCTAGCGCACCCTCAAGCGTAAACTTGTAAGAGCCGTCAGCGTTCAAAACTAGCGTGAACACTGAGTTACCATCAGGTGTTTGACCTTGATAAGTAAAGTTGTTGTTGCTTACCGCGGTTTGAACTAACGTCACCGCAAGACCACCTGAAGTGACTCCTGGTATCGGGTTAGAAGTAAGATCCAGCTGATAAGAGACAACGGTATCTGCCCCTTCCACCGTATCGAAATTGCCCGTTGCTTCTAGGCTGTCTTTGTTGGTTGCCTGAGAGCCGTTGGCAAGGTCATCCTCATCAACAGCTAAAGCATCTGCTGATTTAATTTCGGGAATGTCATCAACTACGGTAATTGGAAGATTCAGTGATGATGACGTGTCACCATCAAAGTCTGTTACTGTAATTGGAATATCAATGACAAGGTTGTTTTCACCTTGAACAGCGTCATGGTCGATTGGTCCCAACAGCTCAAATTGGTAGCTGTCATTATTCGCATCAAGAAACAGCGTGAAGATCTTAGTTGATGTGCCAGTAATAACCGCTTCGTAACTGGTTACTCCACCATTCGTGCCTACTAGATTCAACTCGATGCTGCTGCCGTTCGACGTTAAGCCAGACACGACTGCATCGAGGTCTGAAACTTGGTAGCTGACAATCTTGTCTGCACCAGCAACGACCTCAAATCCGCCGTTCAATACCGTTGAATCACTACTTGTCGTGTCAGAGCCACCAGCAAGATCATCTTCATCAACGGTTTGTTGGCTTGAGTCTGTCACTTTCACAATCGCTGGAACATCGTCCACTACTGTGATCGGCAAGGTGATGTTATTGGACACATCGCCGTCAAAATCGGTCGCGTTGACTGGGAAGTTGATGACTAACGAGTTTTCATCGTTACCCGCAGGATGATCAAGTGCACCCAACAGTTCAAATTCATAACTGTCTGCTGAACCATTTAGCGTCAGTTTAAAGACGGTGTCCGTCGTACCTTGTACATAAGCTCGGTACTCAATCACACCGTTTGAATTTGAAAACTCAACCAACTCAAGCGGTTGACCACCTGAGGTAAGTCCAGAAACAGGCGACGTTAAGCTATCCAACTGGAAGCTAACGATAGAGTCGGCACCATCAGTAACGTCAAAGTTGCCACCAATGATATTGGATTCTGGCGTGTCGTCCGAACCTTGGCTTGGAATATCATCCTCATCCACAGACAAGGTACTACCAGAGCTAATAGCATCAATGGTTGGCTTGTCATCTACGATGGTCACTGGCAAGGTCGCAGTGATGATATCGTTGTCGCCATCCGTGATCTTCACAGGTAGATTCAACAAAATCTCATCAGAGTTAACCGCGTGATCTAACTGACCAGATAACTCAAAGTCGTATTTACCATCTTGATGAAGTGTCAACGTGAAGACCGTCACTCCACCCTGAGTTTGTCCCACGTATACAAGCGCGTCAGCAGTTGAAGCGCCAACGTCTTGAGAAAGTGTTACCTCTTCTCCACCCGATTTCAGATTCGGGATAGGATTTGAGCTTAGATCCAATTCGAAAGCATCAATACCATCTGCGCTAGTGACTTCGAACTCACCTGATACCGTTAACGGCTCTTTAGTGCCATCAGAACCAAGAGGTAAGTCATCTTCGTCGACACGTAGACTTTCAATATTAGTAACAACTGGAACATCGTCCACAACGGTAATTGGCAATGTGAAGGCTGGTGAAGTATCACCATCATTATCTGTCGCCGTCACAGGGAGGTTAATAACAATCTCGTTTTGCTGATTACCATCTGGATGATCAAGCGGCTTCTGTAAATCGAACTCGTAGGTGTTGTTCGTTGCATCCAACGTCAGTTCGAACACAACTTCAGCAGGATTGCCAGCGACACCTTGGTATACGTTCACGCCGTTTGCGCTAGAAGACAGAACTAAGGTGATAGCTTCACCATCTGAAGTCAGTGACGCAACAGGCGTGGTCAGGTCACTCAGCTGAATAGAAGCAACTTGGTCAGCACCTTCGGTGATATCAAAAGTACCTGAAATAACAGTATCTTCTGTACTTGCAGCATCCGTACCTGCTGGTAGGTCATCTTCATCAACGGTTTGTTCGCTGCCTGCTAGTAAACCATCAATGGTCGGAACATCATCCACAACCGTAATTGGTAAGGTGATGTTGTTCGACACATCTCCATCAAAGTCCGTCGCGTTTATCGGCAAATTGATGACCAGTTCATTTTGGCCATCAGCATTTGGATGATCGAGAGGAGCGAGCAAATCGAACGCGTAGCTGTCATCAGAGGCATCGAGGGTCACACGGAATACCGGTGTCGTCGTGCCATCAATACGAGCTTCGTAAACTGAAACGCCACCTGCGTTTGATACTTCAACCATAACCAGAGATTGACCACCAGAGGTCAGGCCTTGTACTGGCGTCGTTAGGTCAGAAACGCCGTACTCGACAATGCCATCAGAACCATCAGTCGCGATGAAGTTACCGGCAATGCTGTTCGACTGTGTACCATCAGATCCGACTGTTGGGATATCATCCTCATCAACCGTTTGCACACTTGTTGCTTCGATTCCGCCAAGTGTCGGCTTGTCATCAACGATCTTGACAGGAATTGTCTCAGCAGAGGTATCGCCATCAAAGTCTGTCGCGATGACTGGGAAGTTCAGTGTCAACTCATCACTATCTACTGCGTGGTCGATTGGACCTTCAAGCGTGAAGTTGTAACTACCATCAGTATTCACTATCAGAGTAAAGACCGCTTCAGTACCCGCTGTCGCCTCGTAAGTAAAGCTGCCATCACCATTTGCGGTTTCCGTCAGTGTGACTGCCACGCCTTGTGATGTAAGGCCAGCCACTGGTGTTGCAGACGCGTCAAGCTGATAACTTACCACTCGGTCCGAGCCTTGTGTGGTAGTGAAGTTGCCATCGATTGAAATCGGGCCAGTCTGATCTGAACCAATCGTGCCTAGGTCATCTTCATCAACGGTAATCACATCAACATCGGTAATGGTCGGTTTATCATCCACGATGGTGACTGGGATCGTTTCTGTGGTGGTATCACCATCAAAATCCGTTGCGATGATTGGGAAGTTCAGTGTCAGCTCATCACTACCCGTCGCATGGTCGATTGGACCTTGCAGCGTAAAGTTGTATGAACCATCCGTATTAACGGTCAGCGTAAATACTGCTTCAGTTCCTGCTGTCGCTTCATAAGTGTAGCTACCGTCGCCGTTTGCGGTTTCAATCAGCGTCACTGCCACACCTTGCGATGTTAGACCATCAACTGGCGTTGCAGCCGCATCCAATTGGTAACTCACTACCCCATCAGAGCCTTGCGTTGTAGTGAAGTTGCCATCGATTGAAATTGGATCTGAGCCGTCAGAGCCAATCGTCGCTAAGTCATCTTCATCCACGCGGATCGCGTCTACGTCAGTGATGGTTGGTTTATCGTCAACGATGGTAACAGGCAGTGTTTCTTTCGACGTATCGCCATCAAAGTCTGTTGCGATAATCGGGAAGTCGATTTGCAGGCTGTCGCTGTTCACCGCATGGTCTAATGGACCTTGCAGGGTAAAGGTGTAGCTGCCATCTGGCTTCACAACCAATTCAAATACGGCATTGCCATCTGCTGTGGCTGTGTAAGTAAAACTACCGTCGCCGTTAGCAGTTTCAGTAAGCACGACAGGCTCACCATGAGAGGTTAACCCTGCTACTGGATCTGCTGTTGCATCAAGCTGGTATTTAACAACGCTGTCTGAGCCTTCAGTTGTGCTGAAAGAGCCCGACATAAACGCATCATCGTTTTGGTCTGAGCCAATTGTAGCGAGATCATCTTCGTCTACTGTCAGTGGAACAACGTTATTAATGGTTGGAACGTCATCAGTAATCGTGACTGGAATGGTCGCGGTCGTCGTATCGCCATCAAAATCTGTTGCAATGATTGGGAAGTTCAGTACTAGCTCATCGCTGTTTAACGCGTGATCGATTGGCCCTTCCAGACGGAAGTCATATGTACCGTCAGCATTCACATTCATGGTGAAGACAGGATTGCCATCCGCAGTTGCCACGTAAGTGAAGCTGCCATCGGCATTCGCAGTCTCTACCAAAGTAACAGGCTCACCTTGAGAAGTTAAACCTGCGACAGGATCCGAAGTTGAATCAAGCTGGTAGCTCACCACACGGTCTGAACCTTGAGTGGTCGTAAACGCGCCTTCCACAAACACAGCGTCAGTTTGGTCTGAGCCAATGCCTGATAAATCATCTTCGTCTACAGCCAGAGGCACAACATTATCGATGATTGGTGCATCATCCGTAATCGTGACTGGAATGGTTGCCGAAGTCGTATCACCATCAAAATCAGTGGCAATAATTGGGAAATCAATCGTCAAGCTGTCGCTGTTAGCTGCATGGTCAATCGGGCCTTGCAGCGTAAAGTCGTATGTACCATCTGTTGCTACATTCAACGTGAAGACTGGATTGCCGTCTGCGGTCGCCACATAGGTAAAACTGCCGTCACCATTGGCGGTTTCCACCAAGGTAATCGCCTCACCTTGAGATGTCAGCCCCGCAACAGGATCTGCTGTTGAATCCAGTTGGTAGCTCACCACTCGGTCAGAGCCTTGTGTGGTCGTAAACGCGCCTTCAACGAACAGATCGCCGCCTGGGTCTGAGCCCACACCGCTAAGGTCGTCTTCATCGACACTCAACGCATCCACCGCTGTAATGGTCGGTACATCATCAACAATTGTGACTGAAATGGTTTCAGTAACGGTGTCGCCATCAAAGTCGGTTGCGATAATTGGGAAGTTAAGTGTCAACTCGTCACTATCAACCGCGTGATCAATCGGCCCTTCTAGCGTGAAGTTGTAAGATCCATCAGTATTCACTGTCAGCGTAAAGACCGCTTCAGAGCCCGCGGTTGCTTCGTAGGTAAAGCTGCCATCACCGTTTGCAGTTTCAGTTAATGTGACCGCCACACCTTGCGATGTTAAACCGTCAACTGGTGTTGATGAGGCATCTAACTGATAGCTCACCACTCGGTCTGAACCTTGTGTGGTGGTGAAGTTACCATCAATAGAAATTGGATTGCTTTGGTCTGAACCGATTGACGCTAGGTCATCTTCATCAACCGTAATGGCATCTACGTCAGTAATAACTGGCTTATCGTCCACGATGGTGACCGGGATAGTGGCATTTGTGGTGTCACCATCAAAGTCGGTCGCGATGATTGGGAAGTTGAGCGTTAACTCATCACTATCAACAGCATGATCGATTGGGCCTTCAAGCGTGAAGTTATAAGAGCCATCAGTGTTCACTGTCAGTATAAAGACCGACTCGGTGCCTGCTGTTGCTTGATAGGTAAAGCTGCCATCGCCGTTTGCGGTTTCAGTTAGCGTGACTGCCACGCCTTGTGATGTAAGGCCGTCAACTGGTGTTGCAGAAGCATCGAGCTGATAGCTCACTACTCGGTCCGAGCCTTGTGTGGTGGTGAAGTTGCCATCGATTGAAATCGGGTCAGTCTGATCTGAGCCAATCGTACCTAAGTCATCTTCATCAACGGTAATCGCATCAACATCGGTAATGGTCGGTTTATCATCCACGATGGTGACTGGGATCGTTTCTGTGGTGGTATCACCATCAAAGTCCGTCGCGATGATTAGGAAGTTCAGTGTCAGTTCATCACTGTCTGTCGCATGGTCGATTGGACCTTGAAGCGTGAAGTTGTATGAGCCATCCGTGTTTACTGTTAGCGTGAAGACCGACTCAGAACCTGCCGTCGCTTGGTAAGTGAAGCTACCATCACCGTTTGCGGTTTCAGTCAGCGTCACTGACACACCTTGCGATGTTAGACCATCAACTGGCGTTGCAGCAGTATCTAATTGGTAGCTTACTACCCCATCAGAGCCTTGCGTTGTAGTGAAGTTGCCGTCGATTGAAATTGGATCTGCGCCGTCAGAGCCAATTGTTGCTAAGTCATCTTCATCCACACGGATCGCGTCTACGTCAGTGATGGTTGGTTTATCGTCAACGATGGTGACAGGTAGTGTTTCTGTCGAGGTATCGCCATCAAAATCTGTTGCGATAATCGGGAAGTCGATTTGCAGACTGTCGCTGTTCACCGCATGGTCTAGTGGGCCTTGCAGAGTAAAGGTGTAGCTGCCATCTGGCTTCACCACCAATTCAAATACGGCATTGCCATCTGCTGTGGCTGTGTAAGTAAAACTGCCATCGCCGTTAGCAGTTTCAGCAAGCACGACAGGCTCCCCAAGAGAGGTCAACCCTGCTACTGGATCTGCGGTTGCATCAAGCTGGTATTTAACAACGCTGTCCGAGCCTTCAGTTGTGGTGAAAGAGCCCGACATAAACGCATCATCGTTCTGGTCTGAGCCAATTGAGGCAAGGTCATCTTCGTCCACCGTGAGTGGAACAACGTTATCGATGGTTGGAACGTCATCAGTAATCGTGACTGGAATGGTCGCAATCGTCGTATCGCCATCAAAGTCTGTAGCAATGATTGGGAAGTTCAGTACTAATTCATCGCTGTTTAACGCGTGATCAACCGGCCCTTCCAGACGGAAGTTGTATGTACCGTCAGCATTCACATTCATGGTGAAGACCGGATTGCCATCCGCGGTAGCCACGTAAGTAAAGCTGCCATCAGCATTCGCAGTCTCTACCAAAGTAACAGGCTCACCTTGAGAAGTTAAACCTGCGACAGGATCCGAAGTTGAATCAAGTTGGTAGCTCACCACACGGTCTGAGCCTTGAGTGGTCGTAAACGCGCCTTCAACAAACACAGCGTCAGTTTGGTCTGAGCCAATACCTGATAAATCATCTTCGTCTACAGCCAGAGGCACAACATTATCGATGATTGGTGCATCATCCGTAATCGTGACTGGAATGGTTGCCGAAGTCGTATCACCATCAAAATCGGTGGCAATAATTGGGAAATCAATCGTCAGGCTGTCGCTGTTAGCGGCATGGTCAATCGGGCCTTGCAGCGTAAAGTCGTACGTACCATCTGTTGCTACATTCAACGTGAAGACAGGATTGCCGTCAGCGGTCGCCACATAGGTAAAGCTGCCGTCACCATTGGCGGTTTCCACCAAGGTAATCACCTCACCTTGAGACGTTAGCCCCGCAACAGGATCAGCCGTTGAATCCAGTTGATAGCTCACCACTCGGTCAGAGCCTTGAATAGTGGTAAACGCGCCTTCAACGAACACAGCGTCAGTTTGGTCTGAGCCCACGCCGCTAAGGTCATCTTCATCGACACTCAACGCATCCACCGCTGTGATGGTAGGTACATCATCAACAATCGTGACTGGAATGGTTTCAGTAACGGTGTCGCCATCAAAGTCGGTTGCGATAATTGGGAAGTTGAGTGTCAGTTCGTCACTATCAACCGCGTGATCAATTGGCCCTTCAAGTGTGAAGTTGTAAGAGCCATCAGTATCTACTGTCAGAGTAAATACTGGGTTGCCACCCGCAGTCGCTTCATAAGTGAAACTACCATCACCATTTGCGGTTTCTATCAGTGTGACAGCCACGCCTTGCGACGTTAAACCGTCAACCGGTGTTGCAGAAGCATCAAGCTGGTAACTCACCACTCGGTCTGAACCTTGTGTGGTGGTGAAGTTACCATCAATAGAAATCGGATTGCTTTGGTCTGAGCCAATTGACGCTAGATCATCTTCATCAACCGTGATTGCGTCGACGTCAGTAATCACTGGCTTATCGTCCACGATCGTCACAGGGATAGTGGCATTTGTGGTATCACCATCAAAGTCGGTCGCGATAATCGGGAAGTTCAGTGTCAATTCATCGCTATCTACTGCGTGGTCGATTGGACCTTCAAGCGTGAAGTTATAGCTACCATCAGTATTCACTGTCAGCGTGAAGACCGCTTCAGTACCCGCCGTCGCCTCGTAAGTAAAGCTACCGTCGCCATTTGCGGTTTCAGCCAATGTGACTGCCACGCCTTGTGATGTGAGTCCAGCCACTGGTGTCGCAGAAGCATCGAGCTGATAACTCACTACTCGGTCAGAGCCTTGTGTGGTGGTGAAGTTGCCATCGATTGAAATCGGGTCAGTCTGATCTGAGCCAATCGCGCCTAAATCATCTTCATCAACGGTAATTGCATCGACATCGGTAATGGTTGGCTTATCATCCACGATGGTAACAGGCAATACGATTTGGCTTGTGTCACCATCGAAATCGGTAGCAATAACGCTAAAATCAAGGGTTAAGCTGTCGCTATTTGCCGCATGGTCGATTGGACCTTGTAGCTCAAAACTGTACGAGCCGTCAGTATTCAAAATTAATGTGAAGACTGCGCTGCCATTTGCCGTTGCGCTGTAAGTATAGCTGCCGTCTGCATTTTGCGTTTCGGCAATGGAGACGGTTTGACCTTGAGATTGCAGGCCATTTAAAGGATCAGCGTTTACATCCAACTGATACTGTACGACGCCATCAGAACCCTGAGTCGTCGTGAACTGACCTTCAACCAATGTTGGCTGTGATTGGTCTGAGCCTACCGAACTTAAGTCATCTTCATCGACGTTAAGAGCTACAACGTCATTAATAGTTGGCACATCATCAGTAATGGTAACCGGTAGAACAAGTGAGCTGGTGTCACCGTCAAAGTCCGTTGCGACAATAGTAAAGTCTAGAGTTAAGCTATCGCTACCCACAGCATGATCGATTGGACCTTCAAGGGTAAACGAATAAGTACCGTCAGGGTTAACTTGTAAGGTGAAGATAGCGTCCCCTTCTGCCGTTGCAGAATAGGTAAAGCTGCCATCTGAATTGGTTGTTTCCGTCAGAGAGATAGATCGCCCCTGCGATTCCAACCCATTGAGTGGATCAGTGCCGCTCTCTAATTGATAACTTACAACACGGTCTGAGCCCTGAGTCGTCGTGAAGCTACCTTGCGCGAACACAGAGTCGCTTTGATCGGAGCCAATGCTTGATAAATCGTCTTCATCGACGGCTAGCGCATCAACGCCATCAATCGAAGGAACGTCATCTTGAACTTGAATGACAATTTGCGCAGCTTCTGGTGTGTTCGAACCTTCGGTAATCGAGGAGCGGTCACCATCCGCATCTACCGCGTAAACTGGCAGTGAGAAAGTGAGCGAGTCATCGTTAGCACCCGTATGGTCAAGTTGTTCATACAAGTTGAATTGGTATTCGCCCAATGCAGGTGCATCAATCGCCACATCAAATACGGTAATACGCACACCATCCAGCTCGATGAAGCCTTCGTAAGTACGTACGCCGTTACTCTCGGACGCTAGTTCTAGTTGAACAACCTGCCCTTGAGATTGGAGTTCTCCACCAACATTGAACTCTGTCGGTTCCAACTCATAGTGATCAATGATGTCACTTCCGACCGCTGTCGTGATCGACCCAGTACCACTTGTTACTGCCGCGCCTTCCTGTGAACCTTGGTCAACCCCCGCCTCGTCTAAAGACAAGCCCGTCACGTTCTCAATCACTGGATTATCGCCATCGAGGATGGTCATCGTAAAGGTGTTGCTTGCCGTATCTTGGTCGAAGTCGACGACTGTGGTTGGCAAAGAGAGCTCAATCGCATCTTCACCGTTTGTTTGTTCTAACGGCTTAAATTGCTCAAATTGGTAGGTACCATCAGTATTCAAACTGATGGTTAAGACGGTTTCATTCGAGCCCGCAATGGACAGGGTTATAGTACTGCCGTCTTCAGAGAGTACCGCTTCTGTCGCCTGATTATCACTCAGTAGGCCATCGAACTGACTAAGTCCTTCTTGATTAAACGTGACCCTTGCCAATTGATCACTACCAATATCCACAAAAGTGCCAGTAATTGGTGTAGAAGAAGATTCAACGTTTTCAAAAGTAACGTTTTGCGGCGCAGGATCATCGCCATCAATAACGGTTGTCGTAAAATCGATAGGCGCTTGAATGCTGTTCCCACCAATATCTGCGCCAGTAATATCAAAAGCAATATTGATTTGATCACCGACGATCGATACTTGGCCATCAGCAACAGACGCAACATGGTCAATACCCTGGCTAATCGTGGTAACGACCTCTAACTCTAAATCACGGCCTAAAGATGTCGCTTCGATCTCGATACGAAGCACTTCGTTACCACCTTGAGTGCCGATAATGGCATTTTGCGCTTCGTCATAAACGAACGCCACTGGCTGACCACCAGAGGTAATGTCACTATTTAACTCGGTTAACAAAGACTCTAATGAGGACGTTTCAGGTACAAATGAAACAGTATCAAGTGCGAGATCCCCTGCTTCAACCAGCACACTAGACGAAATGGTTTGCGGGTAGCTTGATAGAGAAATTGAGCCTTCTGTTACGCTAGATTGCAGTGACTGCCCACCATCAGCAAAAATCGTGACATTCAAACCGTCATCTTCGTCGCGATCATCTTCTCCGCTGCGAGTCGCAGACGTTTCAAAAAAAGTAGAAGCGAGTACTTCCGGGTTATTATATTCAACCGTCACGTAGCCAGCATTAGCCGAGCCTTCAGCACCTGCGCCAGCAGCTGTTGCTTCTAAGATAGCGGTAGGGTCAGCTCCGTCTAAAATAGCTTGCTGGATAGCGGCAATATCGTTGGCGTCGAAGTCAGCACTTCCAATAGCCGTTGGGTCAAAAGTCACCAAGCCATTAACTGGAGATTGTACCAATACTGGTTCTAACGGTTCAGAAGAAGGCACAGGAAGACAAGCAACACAATTTGCATCGACCAGATAAAGCTCATTATTTATCTGTACGTCGAGAGAAGCATTATTTTCTGTGATAATAATCTCGCCAGGTCTTAACTCATCCCCCGCTTTTATGACCTTAACGTTTCCATCCAGGCCCAAAACCAAAACTTCACCTTTGACAGCATTTACAATCGCGCTCTGCGGTACCGTGTGCGTACTCATCTGACCTCCGCTAATGGCTTACGTTTCCCATTAACCTTTTTAGATAATTTCTTATTAATTTAGTGCGGCATACTGCACACCTTTATACGATTAAACTAAGTATTGAATCATTAAACAATCGATAAATACCCTACTACCAAGCAACATAAGTAAAACTTACTCGTAGTCACAGAAATGTGACACATGTGCTGACGCGTAGATATCGAATAATTATATGAAATTGATACCTTATTCTGATTAAGTGTAGTTGTTTTAAGAAAAGAAGAGAGATGAAATCATTCAGCTAAACGCCAGACTGCCGGTTGCGATCAATAATGGAAGAAAAGCAATGAGAATGTTGTATACATCGGAGCGTGATGACAGCTTAATCAATATCGGTGACGAAAAAAACGTAACGATTAAATATTGAACAACATAAATTGCAGGACAAAATGCAACGATAAAAAAGTGGCTTACGATATGAATCCCCGCACACCACGAGTTCGGTTTTGTTCTGATATACAGCAAAAAAAACACGAGCAAGCTAATAATAAAATACATAAACACAGCACTTGAAAATAATTATCATTTTCAATCATATGTAAATATTCCCTTACTTTCAATGGTGTTTGAGCTATTAATGTCATCGTTATTATCAATCAACACAATAAGTAAAATTATCAGTAATTCCAGCCCTAAACGTTTGCGTAATCGCTAACCTTCTCTTAACCTTGATTTGAGGCTTTTATCACGGTTTTTCCATTGATATAGTGCGTCCATACAACAAAAAAAGACCATTCGAGGCATGGAGCTTCCTCATTAATCTCAAGATGAGAAGAATTGGTACCGACAAAATTCGGCAGATTTTAAGAGGGTCAAAAAATGGACATGAATATGGTTGAGATTTTAGGTTATGCAGCTTCAATCATGGTCGCTATTTCGCTAACTATGAAAGATATTGTTAAGCTTCGTATCCTTAACTTTATTGGTTGTGCGCTATTTACCGCTTACGGACTAATGATTGATTCTTGGCCTGTAGTATTAACTAACGGTTTTATTGCTTGCGTTAACATCTACTTCCTAGCAAAAATGCAGCAGGAAAAAAAAAGCCTAGAGCCTGAGAAAGCGCAATAGCATTCAAACAATAAAAGCCCGCAAATCATAAGATTGCGGGCTTTTGCTTTTAACATTCCCTTTCTATCACAGCATCCTTAAACGAGCGCTAACGAACCCAGCTAAGTGCTAATGTTTCTCGACGAGAAAACATGTCCACATGCGATGAAATGATCGCCTTAACCGTATTCAGTTTCTCTTCTGAATCCGCCTCACAGGTTATAGTTAAGCTAGATGCACAAAGGTTAAACTCCGCTTTTCCCGTCGGAAACGTCACCAAACCGCTATTTTCATTCCAAGTAGCAGGAACTTTTCGTCCAAAATGCCGACAAAGCGTCACTAAGTATTTGTCAGCGTGTTCGCTATCTATTCGGGTGCTTTCTTTAATCATGAACTTACTCGTTACTTTGAAACGTCCTATGAAGAACCTTGTTAGAATTGATAAGCTGCAGAGAGCTTGAAGTTGCGACCCGGCTCGTAGTCATCAAGCGTGAAGCCACGTGCAGTACCCGAACGAGACGCATGAGAGCTGTACAACTCGTCAAATACATTATCAATACCAAAGGTCACCGACAGCCCATCAATATCAGACGGCACCCATTGAGCGTATAGATTATGCACATCATAACTTGCTTTCTTTGGCTGACCATCAAAGACGTTGTCTTCCTCTAGAACAAACATTGAGTTCCACCCGAAGATCGTTTCTAAAGCGTCTGACTGGTAATCCAAAGTTAGAGCAATGCTATCACCCATATCAATGCTACGCCCATTGCCCCCAGCAACAGGACCACCAGTATTCTTGTTTTTGGTGTCCGACTTAGAGTAAGAAAGTTTGCTGTTAAACTTGTCGTAACCATAAGAAGCACTTGCTTCAAAGCCTTTAATCTCAACATCACCTAAGTTGTAAATCAGGTAAGTTTGAGTCGCGTTTTGGTACTGGTCTGCAATGTAATCATCAATTTCCGTTTGGAATACCGTAATATTCGCCCCAAAGAAATGCTTATCAAAGGTTTTATCAAAACGAACACCACCCTGCGTGTTCAATCCCGTTTCTGGCTTTAGCCCATCCTCTAAAAATGCAACGTCTTGGTAAGCAATAAAGGTTTCCATTAGCTCTGGACCTTTAAATAGAGAGCGTGCACTCGCAAACAACGTCCAATCTTGCGTCACCGCCCATTCTGCTGCTAGAGCCCAAGTCACATCATCATAATTACTGGTTCCTGTCTCAGCTTTGCGTTTGTAATCATCAAAGCGCATACCTGCAGTAATAAAGAAGGCATCAGAGAAGAAGAACTGATCTTCTACAAACAGTGCGGTTGAAATCGCCGATTCGTCCATAAACTTACGACTACCGTAGTAACTCGAAGACGTTTTATCCATGTAGTCGAAGCCATAAGTGACTCGATTATCAAACTCACCCAACATAACATCTGACTGGAATTTGCCATTCAAACCAAAGTTTTGGTTTTTGGCGGTGTTCTTTGATAAACGGTTCGAGGGCCAACGAGGGGCCATCACCGTTTCGTCACGTTTAATTTCTGTCTCGGTATTATAAAGAGTGACGTTTCCTTGGTGTTGTTCGCCTCGCAACTCGTAACTCAAGGTAACGGTATCGCGGTCATAATCCGTAGGGATAAGTAACTTGCTCGACAGGCTATTATTTGCACTACCCGACATATCAGGACGCGGACTGTAATCTCCACTGTCTCGGTACATGTCATAAGAGAGCTCAAAACGATGGATGTCATTTAGTTCATACCCCAGCTTAGCCAGAATGTTGTAAACATCACCTGCAGCACCATAGGTTTTATTGCCATCACCATCTTCAAAATCATCACGCGTAACGTAATGGCCATAGACCATCGCATCAATGTTTTCGGACAAAAGTCCGTACAGTGTCAACGAACCTTGTTGGTTGTCGTTGGATGCATAGCCGCCATAAACACGCGCACCAAACTTTTCATCGTAACGAAGTAAGTCACGAGCGTCTTTCGTTTCAAAGTAGACCGAACCGCCTAACCCGTTTTGAGTCACAGAGTTATTACCTACCTGAATGTCCGCAGATTTGAGAATGTCAGGGTTCAACGTCAAGTTACCAATATGATGGAACATGCTCGCATGCTGAGAAGCACCGTCAAGACGAATGTCCAAATCGGTTTCGCTCAAACCACGAATCGTAATACGTTGATTCACAGAGTGTGTTCCACCAACATCCACACCGGGAATATCGCGCAGTAAATCAGACATATGATCGGCTTGCTTCAGTGACATGTCGTCCGCAAACATCGACTCAGTGTTGCTGGAAACTTTCGTTCCCCATACAACGACCTCTTCAAAATGTGACTCAGTATCTTGAGCTAAAACAGGGGTTGATAGCGCCATTCCCACTGCAAGGCAAAGGCTTGAAAGCTTGATAGGTGAACAAGCAGGGCTTTCCATAACTTCATTCCTAAATATTAATGATAATAATTCTCAGGTATAATAAGCATGAGTTTTATAAATACAAAGGCGATTTGGTTATGCGAAATCGCACAAGTGTTATGAGGAAGTGTCAAATGCAGGAAGTCACAACAAAACGAACTAAAATTGCCAAGATAGCTTTAACCCAAAGACTAGAGGCGACAGAGAAACAATGGATTGTCACGCAAGGCCAACCTTGTCAAACTCAACTGGCCGAAGGTAAGTTCCTATCATATCAGTACAATGATCAAATTTTTGTTCATGGCGGGCGTTGTCTAGAACTTATTGATTCGAATATTGTTTCTACTGCACACGCCTCACTGCTGGTCACTATTCTTTTAGAAGGTAGACTCTCGTTTGGCTACGACGATTTGCAATTTGATTTAGACGCGAGCGACGGCCCTAAGGGTGTAGTGGTGAACTTACTCAAACCTGCAAATTTTCGTCGTTCACTGCTCAAAGATAACCTCATTAATAAGATCAACATATTGGTTAAGCCCCAATGGCTAGAGGCCCGCCTTGAGCAAAATTGTAGCCATCGAGCCTTTTTTAACTCTCATCAGGCGTTTCAACAGTTGGAGCTTAACCAGACGCTATGCGAACTGGCTGAAACGTTAACAAATAGAGAAACACCGCAAGAGTTCCAAGAGAAGCTAGAAGTCGAAAGCTTGATCTATCAAATATTACATCAAGCCACCAAGCAAATTCCTAAGAATTTCAGTGCTAAAAACAGCAGTATTGAACGACACATTGATGGTCGGATTGAGGATATTGTCAGCTATATTGAAACTCACCTTGATCAAGAACTACGCTTGGAAAAGTTGGCGAGCCAATTCTCAATGAGTGTTTCAAACCTGCAGCGCCGATTTAAACAATCACTTAATATGACCATAAACGGCTACATTCGTTTTCGACGTCTTGAGATTGCTAGGCAACATTTGGAACGTGGCCTAGTGACGATAACAGAAGCCGCCTATGAAGCCGGATACCACCACCCTTCTAACTTCACTTATGCCTTCAAAAAGGCATTTGGTGTGCCACCACATGAAGTGATTAAAGAGTAAGGGGACTCTAGGTAACTGACTGTTATTTAGGAGTGTCTTATCCACAACATCGGTATATACTCGCCTTAAACGTTATGGAGGTTAAACATGAATATTGGTGCTGTCGCGAAGCTCACAGGGCTTTCATCTAAGTCGATTCGATTATATGAAGACAAAGGGATCATATCTCCACCAGCGCGTAGCGACTCTGGCTATCGCGAATATTCAGATAATCATATTCAAGAGCTTAACTTGGTATCACGCGCAAAAAGCGCAGGCTTTTCGTTGCAAGAATGCAAAGAGTTCGTACAACTTGCTCATAACCCCAACCGCAAAAGTAGCGAAGTAAAAGCAAGAACCATGGACAAACTGAGAGAGGTTGAAGAAAAAATTGCACACCTCATGGAGATCAAAACGCAACTTGAAGGTTGGGTTTCTTCTTGTCCTGGAGATGCAGAGAGCCGATGCCCAATCATAGACGAGCTCACCAAGTAAGCCCGCCTATCTATTGATCTCGTTAAAAACGAACTAGCTCGCTTAATGATAAGTACACATGCGCTTACCGTTTAACTCTATGATGTTAAATGGCGTTTCGTAGATGTCCTCTAGCGTAGACGCTTGAATAACCTCTTCAACCGCACCACTCGCCACAACCTTGCCTTTCTTAAGCGCCAATATGACATCTGAGTAACACGCCGCGAAATTAATATCATGAATCACGACCACCATGGCTTTATTCATGTCATGGGCTAACTGCTGCACAACTTTCATGATCTGAAGAGAGTGTTTGATATCTAAGTTATTAAGAGGCTCATCAAGAAAGACATAATCTGTATCTTGTGCAATCACCATAGCAATAAATGCAAGCTGTCGCTGACCACCACTTAATTCATCCAAGTATTTGTCTTGAATATCTTGCAAATCTAAGTAGTCGATCGCTTGTTCTATGACCTCATGATCTTCTTTAGTCAGATTTCCTTTAGAGTATGGGAAACGACCAAAAGAGACTAACTCTTTTACGGTAAACCGCATTGTAATCGAGTTAGCTTGGCGAAGTACTGCCAGTTTTTTCGCTAGCTCTTTTGTGTCCCATTCCGCGATTTCCTTGCAATCAATGATAACACTACCGCCATCTCGCTCCGTTAAGCGCGAGGCCATAGATAACAGCGTGCTCTTTCCCGCGCCATTTGGACCGATAATCGATGTTACCTTGCCCTTTTCAAACTGAGTATTGGCCTCGTCTACGACTTTGTTTGAACCGAAAGCCTTCGTTAATTTGTCTATTACTATCATATTTATACAACTTTGTTTTTCAGCAGCAGGTATAAGAAATACGCACCGCCGATAAAGTTAATTACGACACTCAACGTCGTCTCAAAACTGAACACGTTTTCGATTATCCATTGCCCAGCAAGTAATGAACTGATGGATAGAAACGAACATCCGACCAATAGCGTTTTATGTTGGTAACTTCGGAACATTTCTCGGCTTAAGTTGGTCACTAGTAAACCAAAGAACATGATTGGCCCTACCAAAGCCGTAGAAATAGCAATCAAAACCGCCGAGATAATAAACACATTTCTCGTCACTTTAGGTACATCAACACCCAAACTTTTCGCATTGTCTTGGTCGAGCCAAAACACATCTAAAGTGCGATGCATCCTAAACAACAACCAACATGCAAACATCAAAGCCGGAGCACTAAAGTAAACCAAGTTCACTTTGACATTATTGAAACTGGCGTACAGTTTCGACTGAACAATTGCATATGTGTTTGGGTCCATCAGCAAAGAAAAGAATGACGCCGCATTGGAAAATAGCTGACCAAAGATCAAGCCGACCAATAGCAACGTAATCAAGTTCTTGCTGCCTTTTGAAAAGTAAAACCCAAACAGCAGTAGCGAAAACGACACCATTACAATTACTGCAATCGCGAAATTGACGTACAAGTTAAGAACTAAGGTACTCAACCCACCAAAAATCAACACGATCAAAATTTGGGTTAACACATACAGCGCATCAAAACCCATGATACTTGGCGTTAAAATTCGGTTGTGCGTAATGGTTTGAAATACAAGTGAAGACTGAGCAATGGCCACACCCGCTAGCACTATCGCCAATACTTTAGGAACTCTACGAGACAAAAAATATTGGTAGTTGTCAGCCGTTAGCCCAATACCAATAAACAGACACGCGAAAAGAATCGCAATGCCACCTAGCAGCAGGATTTTCGTTGAATCACGCATGTTGCTTACCTCGCAACAACATAGCGATGAATACCACTCCACCCAATATGCTGATCACGATAGAGATTGGCATTTCATGAGGGAAAATAATTAAACGACTCACCAAGTCGCAACACAACACTAAAATGGCCCCATACATGGCCGTAAGCGGAATGTTCTTTTTGAGGTTATCGCCATAAAAGTGACTCACGAGATTCGGTACAATCAGCCCTAAGAATGGCAACTGGCCAACAATCATCACGACACTTGCTGACATGATGGACACCAATAGCACGCCAATCGTCACAACCTGCTGATAATTCAAACCCAAGTTAATCGCGAAATCTTTTCCGATACCTACAGCAGAGATCCTTGCGGCAAAAAGATAGCTGAGGATAACCATTGGTACCGCGATGTACAGCAGTTCAAAATCACCACGCAAGATGTTGGCGAAGTTTGCGACTGTCCAAGCATTCAGACTTTGAAGTGCATCATATTTGTAAGCGATAAACGTAGTCATGGATTGGATGACATTGCCGAAAATAATCCCGACAAGAGGCACAAAAACCACGCTCTTAAATTGAATGCGCTGAATAAAGAAAACAAACGCTAGCGTCCCAAATACCGAGATGCCGAATACGAGCCAAAGGTGATTATCATTACCAAAGAAAACCACGCTCAGTACGTAGCCCAACATGGCACATTCGATCGTACCAGTTGTAGAAGGTGCAGCAAATCGGTTCTGGCTGATTTGCTGCATGACAAGACCCGCAATACTCAAGCCAGCACCAGCAAGCAGTATGGCAAATAAACGTGGTATACGGCTGGTAAAGAAAAGCTCTAATGCTTTCTCATCACCTGAAAAGAGTTGTTGGGGCGTCATGTTTGCCACCCCAACAAATAACGAAACCGTGCTTAAAACCACAAGGGTTAGCAATAACTTCTTCAAAGTTAACCTCTGCTATCTTGGATTACAGTTCAACGGTTTGCTTTATCTCACTGACCATTTTTTCTGTTGCTGTCACACCAGACATCGACAAATACCACGCGTCCACATCTAAATAAGTGATTTTGTGATTTTTATATGCTGCGGTCGCTTTGACTAAGTCGTTATCCATGGATTTACGAATATCGTTATCCGGCGTACCTGTCAGAGAATTTCGGTCAACCACGAGAATATTTTTCGGGTTAGCTTCACGAATAAACTCATAAGAAATGACATCTCCGTGAGTGCCCGTTTTCACGTGCTCAACCGTTTCCAAGAAGCCAAAGTCGTTATAAATGACGCCAAATCGCGACTGGGCACCAAACGCGCTGATGTTGTCACCCATGCTTAAAATCGTTAGTGCATCATTTTTGTTCGATTGGTTGTAGTCACGGATTGCTTTGAATTGAGCATCTAGCGCTTCAATTTTCTGCTCTACTTTTTCTTCGATATTGAAGATCTTACCAATATTGCGCCATTGCGCTTGCGTGCCTTCCCAATAGCCTTGGTTCTCTTTCGCCGCAAAAACAACTGTAGGGGCAATTTCACTCAGCTCTTCATATTTCGCAGACGCTCGCGGACCAACCAAAATCAAATCCGGTTTTTGCATGTAGATGGTTTCAAAATCAGGTTCAAACAAACTACCCGCAGAGGTGTAGTTATCTTTGCTGTATTTTGAAAGGTAACTAGGAAGATTAGACGAGTTAGATACTGCAACAGGATCGATACCAAAGTTGTCCAGCGCATCTAGCGGGCCAAAGCCAATCACAACCACACGCTCTGGGGATTGTTCTAGCTCTGTTTGACCCATGTAGTGGTCAATCACAACTTTAGCAGCGAAAGAAGGAGAAACAGTAAATAACGACAGCATAGCCGCACCGACGAATTTTTTCATTTTGTTAAGCCTTAATGAGATCTATTATCATACGCGTTCGCAATATAACGCTACTCTTTAATGCATTCAACAAAATTTAAGGTACTTTACATTAGTTACGTTTACTCAAGACTTAGATATATCAAAGACTTATAAAACCCATCAGTTCCAATACCTGGGCGTATCATTCATGCGCTTCAATAAACGCTTTGAGTGCCAGCTCATCAATAATCTCCAAACCGTTGTCCGTTTTTGTAATCAATCCCTTTTCAATCAAGTCCTTAACTGCACGTCGATAGACTCGGCCTGAGGTACCAAACCGCTCAGCCTCTTGGTTCACTTTATCAAAACCACCAAGCAGCTTATCCGTCTGATTACGGACGAGAAGATCATAGGCAATGTTGTAAGTAATGGGATGCAACAAACGATTAGTGTAGATATCCATGGAGTCTTGATAATCCTCAGCCAATGCTGAAGCGAAGAACACCATCATTTGGGGATGATTTTGCAGTGCTTCGGTTAGTTTTTGGATACAGATAACATCAACCTGCATATGTTCATCTGCTATCACATTCCATTGACAAGGAGTCTGAGTGAAGAACTCCATTTCACCATAAATATGATAGTCGCAGTTAGCTTCCCCTAATTGAAAACGTCGTCCATTTGCGGCCAATATGTTCATCGAGACTCGACCTACTGGCACAACATACAAGTACTGAAGTTGCTCACCTTGGCGGAGAATTGCTTCCCCAGCATCAAAGTAACGCGAATTTATTTGGCATTGATAAATCAAATCGCGAAAGGTGGCACTCTTTTCTTCAAGGTATGTTTTGAAGCGACCAGTCGGATAAGGGCTGATTTTCATTTTCTGCTCTCTCAGAAAAAGTTACGGACAACTATTTAAGGTGGATTGTACCCCGTAACTCCAAATAAAAAAGCGACAGTGACCTGTCGCTTTACATCTATTCTGTGTACTGTCCTAAATAAGGTTGACACTTTCCACCCCCAAAATTGGAGAGTGTTATGAAATCAACAACTAAAAGAACTCAGCGCGATTACTCCCTCGCTTTTAAACTCACTGTAGTTGATGAGGTTGA
>NZ_JAKKCS010000060.1:0-1312 GCF_021728075.1 Vibrio sp. D54
ATCGTATAACAAATTGTTCAAGAGTGATTCGGCACGCGTGGCATTTTTACTATGCGTTGGTTTTAGTGATTAAGGTGGTATGCGGCAGCTTCGGTATTGCGTGCCTCACACCTTAACAAGGCGTTAGTCGCCAGAAAAAGCTAGCAGTCAAAATCATGTTTCTAAGCTCAAAATGTGGCAGCTGTTTGTTTGGTATACAGATTCATCGTCGATGGTCAAAACTCAGTTTCAGCAGTTTTAAGTCCATAGTTTTGCAAGTGTCCAAGCGGTTGTTTGTTCTTTGGTGCTGACAGAGCAGGGCAATCGAGATTCTGTTTTCGGTTGCAACTCTGCTCGGTGAGTTTGTTGGGTACAAAAGCCGATTTACTCGCTGAAATGACGTTTTCTCTGGTGTTGTCAGTTCTACGTAGTTTCAGTGACTTTGTTGAAAGTCCGCACTGTGAGATTGGCTTTCCAAAGGCTCTTTTTGGTGTTGTCAGTCCGTTTTCTGCGGCGCTGTTTTTTCTAAGTGGTTTCATTGAGTAGCCGTTTTGACGCTACGCCTGACTTAAATGCATCAAAGCACATAAAGTTTGTTGTTCGCAAAGTTTAGTTTGGCTTAAAATTGCCGCTTGGTGCCTCGCGACTAACAAACTGCTCAAGAGGGATTCGCAACGCGTGGCATTTTCACTATGCGTTGAATTAAGTGATTAAGGTGGTCTGCGGCGGCTTCGGTATTGCGTTGCTCACCCCTTAGCAGGGCGTTATGTGCTAAGGTAAAGCAAGTTATAACGTTCTCACAGTGTTTATTTTAAAAGGATTTATTATGCACGCGATTTATTTACCTCTACTGATCTTTATTGTTTATGCAGTGGTCAACTCAATAATTGGATTCTTTTTAGGTGAAAGGAAGCTGAATAAAGGTGTAGCAGGGGCAATTTTTGGATTTATATTCGCATTTATCCCGCCATTAAATTTCATTTTCTTAGCCTTGTTGTACTTTAAAAAAACGCCGTTGAATGCACACAATTGATCTTTTTGTGAGCAACACAAGATTAGGCCCTTAACTGTTAATGTATTGAATACGCTGTACAAGCGCACATAACAAACTGTTCAAGAGTGATTCGCAACGCGTGGCATTTTTACTATGCGTTGATTTTAGTGTTTGAGGTGGTATGCGGCGGCATCGGTAATGCGTTGCTCACACCTTAACAGGGCGTTAGCTTACAGTCTGAAAAATCAAACTCATATAGCTGATGTTAGGTAGGCTATATCGTCAAAATGAGCAATCTGATTGGCAAATATTTTGGTTGTATCAGCGGTTGTAAGTAAC
>NZ_JAKKCS010000061.1:0-1308 GCF_021728075.1 Vibrio sp. D54
TAAGGAGGTGATCCAGCGCCAGGTTCCCCTAGCGCTACCTTGTTACGACTTCACCCCAGTCATGAACCACAAAGTGGTAAGCGTCCCCCCGAAGGTTAAACTACCTACTTCTTTTGCAGCCCACTCCCATGGTGTGACGGGCGGTGTGTACAAGGCCCGGGAACGTATTCACCGTGGCATTCTGATCCACGATTACTAGCGATTCCGACTTCATGGAGTCGAGTTGCAGACTCCAATCCGGACTACGACGCACTTTTTGGGATTCGCTCACTCTCGCAAGTTGGCCGCCCTCTGTATGCGCCATTGTAGCACGTGTGTAGCCCTACTCGTAAGGGCCATGATGACTTGACGTCGTCCCCACCTTCCTCCGGTTTATCACCGGCAGTCTCCCTGGAGTTCCCGACATTACTCGCTGGCAAACAAGGATAAGGGTTGCGCTCGTTGCGGGACTTAACCCAACATTTCACAACACGAGCTGACGACAGCCATGCAGCACCTGTCTCAGAGTTCCCGAAGGCACCAATCCATCTCTGGAAAGTTCTCTGGATGTCAAGAGTAGGTAAGGTTCTTCGCGTTGCATCGAATTAAACCACATGCTCCACCGCTTGTGCGGGCCCCCGTCAATTCATTTGAGTTTTAATCTTGCGACCGTACTCCCCAGGCGGTCTACTTAACGCGTTAGCTCCGAAAGCCACGGCTCAAGGCCACAACCTCCAAGTAGACATCGTTTACGGCGTGGACTACCAGGGTATCTAATCCTGTTTGCTCCCCACGCTTTCGCATCTGAGTGTCAGTATCTGTCCAGGGGGCCGCCTTCGCCACCGGTATTCCTTCAGATCTCTACGCATTTCACCGCTACACCTGAAATTCTACCCCCCTCTACAGTACTCTAGTCTGCCAGTTTCAAATGCTATTCCGAGGTTGAGCCCCGGGCTTTCACATCTGACTTAACAAACCACCTGCATGCGCTTTACGCCCAGTAATTCCGATTAACGCTCGCACCCTCCGTATTACCGCGGCTGCTGGCACGGAGTTAGCCGGTGCTTCTTCTGTCGCTAACGTCAAATAATGCAGCTATTAACTACACTACCTTCCTCACGACTGAAAGTGCTTTACAACCCGAAGGCCTTCTTCACACACGCGGCATGGCTGCATCAGGCTTGCGCCCATTGTGCAATATTCCCCACTGCTGCCTCCCGTAGGAGTCTGGACCGTGTCTCAGTTCCAGTGTGGCTGATCATCCTCTCAGACCAGCTAGGGATCGTCGCCTTGGTGAGCCCTTACCTCACCAACTAGCTAATCCCACCT
>NZ_JAKKCS010000062.1:0-1258 GCF_021728075.1 Vibrio sp. D54
TGGTGTACCCCACAAAAAGTAGACAGTACATAACTACATACTTTCGTACTCAACTGGGCTGACCTGCCCCAACGCTGAGTGTCTTCTTCTGCGATTGTAAAATACCTCGATGTATTCGAAGATGCCCATTCGGGCTTCTTCGACAGTTTGGTAATCTTCTGCGTATATCAGTTCGACTTTCAGTCGACTGTAGAACGACTCCATCACCGCATTATCCCAACAGTTACCCTGTCGACTCATGCTCGGTACACCTCCATGCTTGCGCATGAAGTCTTGATATTTGTAGGCTCTGTATTGTACACCACGGTCCGAGTGGATAATGACGCCCTTAGGCGGCTTACGTGACTCAAACGCCATTTTTAGAGCGTTAGTGATTAGCTCGACGGTCATCGTTGTCCCAAGCGACCAACCCACAATGCGTCTTGAATGCAAGTCCATCACTGTCGCTAAGAAGAGCCAACGACTCTTCACCCAGATATACGTAATGTCCGTAACCCATTTCTGATTTGGCGTCTCAGACTCAAAGTCTCTACGCAGTAAATTGTCGGCAACATTCGTCATAGCAGCCACATCCTTGCTGTATTTGAACCCTTTACCATTACGCGCCCTAATACCTTTTTCCTTCATGATATCAGCCACATAATTCACACAGCAGGCATAGCCTGCTTCGTTTAGCTCTTCTGCAATTCGCACAGAGCCGTAACGTGCCCGATATTGGGCAAAGGTACACATGACGAGCTGTTCAAAGCGCTCTCGCCGCTTTGAACGCTCACTCGGCGCATGATGACGCCACTTGTAGTAACCACCTCGACTCACTTCTAAAGTACGACACATTAAGCTAATCGAGTACTCGCCTGTATAGCTTTCAATGAACTCGTACTTCACTCTTGCTGCTTCGCGAAGTACGCCGAGACCTTTTTTAGGAATTCCATTTCATCTTTGAGCCGCTTGTTCTCGCGCCTTAGCGCTCGAAGCTCTTCAGACTCTTTCTTCGAATAATCGACACCGTCTAAAGTGTTAAACTGTTTATCAGATAGGCGTGTGAACTGGCGCTTCCAGTTCCGGATCTGCTGGGCACTGATGCCCAGCTCCTTAGCAACGGAGACGGCTGTTCGGCCAGGAAGACTGGCCAAGCGAACTGCTTCTTTACGGAATTCTTCGGTGTACGCTGGATTACGATGTTTAGCCATAAATCACCTCTCAATTAGACCCTAGATCTAACTTAGTAAAGTGTCTACTAAACGTGGGGTACTCGGAA
>NZ_JAKKCS010000063.1:0-1257 GCF_021728075.1 Vibrio sp. D54
CGGTCTCAGTCAACCCGGACGGCAGCGTGACCTACACGCCGAACGACAACTACCACGGTACAGACAGCTTCACCTACATCGTCACGTCCGGTGGGGTATCGGAGTCCACCACGGTGAACGTCGATGTGACGCCAGTGAATGACGCGCCAGTGGCAAAAGATGATACCGCTGTTACTGACGAAGACACGCCAGTGACGATTGATGTCCTGCCAAACGACACCGACATTGATGGTGATAAGCTGTCTATCCAATCAGCTTCCGTACCTGAAGCACAAGGCACAGTCGAGATTGTTGATGGCAAACTGGTGTTCACACCGGCTGAGAACTTCAATGGTGATGCCGAAATCACTTACACCATCACCGATGGTTCGCTGACTGACCAAGCGAAAGTAGCCGTTACCGTTAATCCAGTGAACGATGCGCCAACGATCAAGGTCGATGCTGTAGAAAGTATCACTGAAGACGCAGTGAGTACCGATACGGTAGTGGCAACGTTGGAAGTCGCTGATACCGATACGCCAGAAGAGCAATTAACCGTTTCTTTAGAAAACAACTCAAACGGCTACTTTGCGCTAGTTGGCGATGAAGTCAAACTGACTCAAGCGGGTGTTGACGCGGTTAACAACGACGAACTCAACCTTAAAGACCTAACGATCAGCGCATCAGTATCGGATGGTGTTAATCCAACGGTTAGCGACAGTGATAGTTTGATTGTGAATCGCGTTAACGATGCACCAACAGTCGATAATGTCATTTCAGATCAAGTGTTAGCAGAAGATTTTACGATCTACACGATTGATTTAAACGACGCATTTAAAGACAGCGACTCGGCACTGAACTTCTCAGTGTCCGGCAACAACAACGTGTTGGTTTCGATTGAAAATGGCATTGCGACCATTAGCCCAACTGCGGATTGGAACGGCTCTGAAGCGTTGACCTTTACTGCCACCGATCCAAGCGGCGAAAGCGTCAGCCAAACGGTGAACTTCACGGTAGCGCCTGTGGCGGACATCGTGGCAGACAACGCGACGGTTGTGGAAGATACGCCAACCATCATCAAGGTCTTGGGTAACGACACGTTTGAAGGCGACGATAAAGTGGTGTCGCTGGATAGCAATAACGGTCCAGCTAACGGCACGGTCTCGGTCAACCCGGACGGCAGCGTGACCTACACGCCAAACGACAACTTCCACGGTACAGACAGCTTCACCTACATCGTCACGTCCGGTGGGGTATCAGAGTCCACCACGGTGAACG
>NZ_JAKKCS010000064.1:0-1190 GCF_021728075.1 Vibrio sp. D54
TATGAATTAGTCGAAGATCTTAGCAACAACACCAGCACCTACTGTACGGCCACCTTCACGGATCGCGAAACGTAGACCTTCGTCCATTGCGATTGGTGCGATTAGCTCTACAGTCATCTGTACGTTGTCGCCTGGCATTACCATTTCTACGCCGTCTGGTAGCTGGATGTCACCAGTTACGTCAGTTGTACGGAAGTAGAACTGTGGACGGTAGCCTTTGAAGAATGGAGTGTGACGACCACCTTCATCTTTAGACAGTACGTATACTTCTGATTCGAACTTAGTGTGTGGAGTGATTGAACCAGGCTTAGCTAGCACTTGACCACGTTCAACTTCGTCACGCTTAGTACCACGTAGAAGTGCACCAACGTTCTCACCTGCACGGCCTTCGTCTAGAAGCTTACGGAACATCTCAACACCAGTACATGTAGTTGTAGTAGTGTCTTTGATACCTACGATAGCAACTTCGTCACCTACAGTTAGGATACCACGCTCGATACGGCCAGTTACTACTGTACCACGACCTTGGATTGAGAATACGTCTTCGATAGGCATTAGGAATGGCTGATCTACCGCACGCTCTGGCTCAGGGATGTAAGTATCTAGAGCTTCTGCTAGTTCAACGATTTTCGCTTCCCACTGCTCTTCGCCGTTTAGTGCGCCTAGTGCAGAACCTTGGATAACTGGTAGGTCATCACCTGGGAAATCGTATTCAGATAGAAGTTCACGAACTTCCATTTCTACTAGTTCTAGTAGCTCTTCATCGTCAACCATGTCACATTTGTTCATGAATACGATGATGTATGGGATACCAACCTGACGGCCTAGTAGGATGTGCTCACGAGTTTGTGGCATTGGGCCATCTGTCGCAGCAACAACTAGGATACCACCGTCCATCTGTGCAGCACCAGTGATCATGTTTTTAACATAGTCAGCGTGTCCTGGACAGTCAACGTGTGCGTAGTGGCGTGATGGAGTGTCGTACTCAACGTGAGAAGTTGCGATTGTGATACCGCGCTCACGCTCTTCTGGAGCGTTATCGATAGATGCGAAGTCTTTAGCTACACCGCCGTAAACTTTAGCAAGAGTAGTACAGATAGCTGCAGTTAGAGTTGTTTTACCGTGGTCAACGTGGCCGATAGTACCAACGTTAACGTGCGGTTTCGTACGTTCAAATTTTTCTTTAGACA
>NZ_JAKKCS010000065.1:0-1178 GCF_021728075.1 Vibrio sp. D54
AGCAGAGTCCGTAGATATCTATAATCAAATGAGGCCTCATACGGCTTTAAAATACAAAACGCCCGATGAAGTACATCGAGCGTTTTAGTTAAAAAGTGTCAACCCATATCAGGACGGGTCATACTGTTTTTGAAAATTTGCAGAAACTATTGTGTTGAGTATGGCTGTGAATTCATCAATAATGTTGATTCGAACTTCAGAAAGTTATTTGAAAATAAATGTCTTTTTTTCAGAGAAGACTCTCTTTTTTTCATCATAATAGAGTGATAAAGTTCGTTTAATAGTCACTTTGATTAAATCAGCAACGGTTAAGCCAGTTTCGTAGATTTTTTCAAAGAAAGTGTTTGACATATTTTCGGTAAAACGTAATATGTGCCTCCGCAAGACGGTGAGGTGGCCGAGAGGCTGAAGGCGCTCCCCTGCTAAGGGAGTATACGGTTTATCCCGTATCGAGGGTTCGAATCCCTCCTTCACCGCCATTCTTGCAACGTTGATTTATCAACAAAAAGTGCGTCCTTAGCTCAGCTGGATAGAGTACCTGGCTACGAACCAGGCGGTCGGAGGTTCGAATCCTCCAGGACGCGCCATATCTCTTTTGAGATATAACAATGAAAACGGTGAGGTGGCCGAGAGGCTGAAGGCGCTCCCCTGCTAAGGGAGTATACGGTTTATCCCGTATCGAGGGTTCGAATCCCTCCTTCACCGCCATTCATTGACTGGCCCGATGGCCTTTTTTTTGTTTCGTAAGAAATGAATGTGATTTACTTCACAACTTCTTAGCAAGAAGATCTGCGCGTCCTTAGCTCAGCTGGATAGAGTACCTGGCTACGAACCAGGCGGTCGGAGGTTCGAATCCTCCAGGACGCGCCACTATTTAATAATTCGTTTGATAAACGGGTTATACAAAGTAAAATAAGATTATTGCGCGTCCTTAGCTCAGCTGGATAGAGTACCTGGCTACGAACCAGGCGGTCGGAGGTTCGAATCCTCCAGGACGCGCCACTTATTAAAGGGTAATGCCCTGATGTTGACGAAAGTCGATATCGAAAACTGCGCGTCCTTAGCTCAGCTGGATAGAGTACCTGGCTACGAACCAGGCGGTCGGAGGTTCGAATCCTCCAGGACGCGCCACTTATTAAAGGGTAATGCCCTGATGTTGACGAAAGTCGATATCGAAA
>NZ_JAKKCS010000066.1:0-1137 GCF_021728075.1 Vibrio sp. D54
TAAGCTAACAAAGCGTTAAAGACGGATTCGCAACGCGTGGCATTTTTCGTTTGCTTTAGCTTTAGTGTGTACGGCACAATATTTCAGGTCGGTGGTCTGAGTTGCTCACCACTTAACGCGGCGTTAGGGCTCAGGAGTAAATATGGACAATTTAGGTAACTTCCCCCCCTCATTTTTGGAAGCAACTAGAGTGGATTGAAAAGGTAACTAATCCAGTTATTAACATAATTCCTCCTGCTTTAAGTCGGCAGCTTGAGCTGATAGATAAGCTGTTTCCTCCGGGTCTTCGTGATTTATTAAATGATATTGAGAATCAGCAAGATCAACTTAAAGAGGCTATCATCGCGTTAGCTAATAATGGTTGGTTTGTAGGTTTGTCTTTGCCTCTACGAATTCAAAAGCAAGTGCTTGAGAAAATTTCAGAATATCCTGAACAAGTCGATAGCATTTTGTGTGACTATTATGAATCAAACCTCGAAAGCATGGAGCAGACTCTAATTACTGGACAACCAGACCGGAGTTCCGTCATAAGAGATATTTTCGCAGGGCATAAAGCTAAACTTTATTCATTAACAGTCCCTACAGCATTTGCTCAAGTAGATGGTATCTGTGTTTCAAGCGAGTTTCAGGGGCATTTATTCATGCGCCCTCGTGGTAGCGAGTTATCTCAGTTTGGCAAAAACATAATTGAAGCCGATTTATGCGACTACCAAAAGTTACTGTTTAGTCCATTTATGATGAGCTTACCTATAGCATTCAACATGAAAGAACGTGAGAGTTCAGAAGTTAACAAATTAAACAGACATACTGTAATTCATGGTGAGTCAACAGATTACGGAAATAGGGTAAACTCATTAAAGTCGATAGTTTTGCTGTGCTACGTGAGTGAAGCCCTAACAAAGCATTTAAGAGTGATTCCCAACGCTTAGCATTTTTTATTCCATTGTTTGGTTTTGTGTTTACGGTGGTATGGTTAGGGTTTCGTGGTAGCGTTGCTCACACCTTAATGCGGCGTTATACGATTCGAATAAACTAGAGGTTGTTGTGGATAGAAAAAGTGACGGTTTGTTGAGGCAGTTCAAGCGAGTTGCTATCTCATTTGCAGACTTTAAAGAAGCTCACGATATCGTTAGCTAC
>NZ_JAKKCS010000067.1:0-1134 GCF_021728075.1 Vibrio sp. D54
ACAGAATGGGTGCAGATGAGCTCGGTACGTATTTCTTGAAGTTAGCGGATGAGGTAAAAATCATCGATAAGATGGTACCGGATAAGCTTAAAGAAGCGATGGGCGAGTTTGATGACCTTTTTGCTCGCATCTTAGGTAAGGGCGAGAAAACGTATCCAGCAAAAGTAAAACATAATACAGGTGAGTCTGCTCAATCAGGAAAGAATTCTGCAAAGGCGAATGAGGACAAAGATAAGAAGCCTGTTAGGTGTAAGATTTGTCGCCGTATTGCTGGTCACAAAAACGGTCAGTGTTCAGAAGCACTGAAAGTGAAGTAGTAAGGGATTAATATGGGCATTAGAGAAAATGAAGGGCGTTATGTTCGTTCACGTAGTCTGCGGGATACTGCGGTTAAAAAGAAGCACCCATTGAACTTTATGGACAGAGCCGTAGCCTCTCATCATATCATTTCTTGCGAAGCTACACGTAGACTATCTAGTTACCGCCGTAAGCAAATAACTTATAAGGGCTATGATGTAAACCACACGTGGAATTTAGTAATTTTGCCAATGCAAGATAAAATTGCGTGTCAATATAAATTGCCGTTGCATAGCTCTAGCCACAAAGATAGTGGAATCGTAACTCACTATGAAAAATCTATGGGAGTTTCTGTCTCTGGATTACAGAGCGAGTTAAAAAGCGAAGTATTGAACGAGAGCGACCAGCTAAAGAAGAAGATCTTCGAAGACGATGTCGCAGTAATTGATGTGCTAAGCGGGTACCATAAAGTCGTTGGTGTGAAGTTGGCTCGTACTCTTAAGGGGTTAAACTGCAAAACTAATAAAGAGCGATTTACTGCAAAGTTGGACGACCTATCTATTGATATTCTTGGTGAAATTAGCCGAAACAAATTGTTACTAATACAGAGAGGTGCTAACTTTTTACCAGGAAAAAGTGGATGCGAAACATGTAGTGAACCAAATGCAAAAACTAATCGAGTGCATTTTAATAGTCAAGATAATGCCCCCAGTACTATAGAAGTAAAAGCATTTTGCTATAGTGGTCGTCGATTAAAAACAATCAAAGAACAAAAATAAAGTAGGGTATATATGTATTTTTCATTGATCTCCGAAAACTACTTCTCTTCAAGTGTTA
>NZ_JAKKCS010000068.1:0-1132 GCF_021728075.1 Vibrio sp. D54
CGACCACCCCTGGCGACAGGATGAAGCTCATTTCGACGGTACGGTAGAGAACAATCCTAAACCCCGTAGTTGGTCGGGCGAAGAGATTTTAGAGAGGTTGAGCTATTTCGACTTTGGTGTGTTGAGCAATGACGCGGATGTAAAGAAATGCAATCCAATTCCTCCACATGATCTGAGCTATTGGGATCACAAGAGTATATTCTTTGAACTCCCTTACTGGTCGAAGTTGAAGCTGAGGAACAACTTGGACGCGATGCACATAGAAAAGAATGTGTGCGACAGCGTGGTGGGAACAATTCTCGGTATTAAGTTCAAGACTAAAGATACTCCCAAAGCGCGCAAAGATTTGGAATCAATGAATCTACGTCGTCCCTTGTGGTTGAGGAGGGATAGGAAAGGAGTGTACAACAAGATGCCAGATGCACCTTACACAGTGAAGCCGACGCTTAGACGTTCTGTATTTCACTGGTTTAAGGGCGTTCGTTATCCGGCTACGTATGCAGCTACTATAACTGGAGCAGTGGACGAGGTGCAACACAAGTTTGTCGGTCTAAAGACACATGACTATCACGTTATGCTGCAACGTCTGATTCCAGTGGTAATTCGACCATACTTGCCTCGGGACGTCGCAGAACCAATAGTGGCATTGTGCAGGTGGTGGCAGAGGTTATGCGCCAGAGAATTAAAGAAGTCAGATGTGGTGGAATTGCAACAACAAATTGTGCACATCATTTGCAAACTAGAGAGGATTTTTCCCCCTGCCTTCTTTGACATCATGATTCACCTAATGATCCACCTGCCCGAGCAGGTGCTCATTTCTGGTCCGGTCCAGTACACTTGGATGTATCCTCAAGAAAGGTACGTACAACTAATTAATTTGTTCCACTGGAGATTACTAGCTAGCTATCTATATGTACATATTCTTATTGTACGTTTGATTTTGTAGACAGCTTGGACAGTATAAGTCATTCGTCAAAAACAGGTCGGCCCCGGATGGCTCCATAGCAGAGACATACCTAATGCATGAGTGTGTTACTTACTGCAACAGGTACCTCAAAGATCCACCACCTCCCACTGCCTCCGATCCCAGTGCCCGCATCAATCTTTCTGTCGTCACCAATGTCGTCCGACC